>JAFUBE010001030.1 GCA_017460365.1 Eggerthellaceae bacterium | reverse complement strand
GCGGTCGCCCGCCGGTCGCGCCATCCGAGCTGCTCGAAAAATTCCACCTGGTATTTGAAAGGGCCGTTCAATCCAGTTTTTACACAGTCTGGGGGGGGGGGTCTTCATGAAAGCGCTCGAGCCTCTTCATCCAATCTCGATGCTGCAGATGACGGCGGAGACGAAGGAAGCCGCTCGTCAAAACGTAATCCGCATGATGGAGAACGGCATGGGACCCACATCTTCGTTTCCGAGGAGGTCTTCGAGAGAGGCGTGCGCAAAGCGGCTAAGCGCGCTGAGGAGGCACTTCTTTCTGCGGCCATAGAGCGGGGCGAGCTGACGTCGCTGCAGGAAAATTCCTCGGGGGCGACACGGCTTGGGGCGAGGTTGAGAGGCGGGCGGCCGCTCGTGCCTGAGACTCAATACGCCGACCAGTTCCTCGAGGGCACGAGTGCGACCGAGCTTCCGAGCAGGCGTCTCGAGGTGCGTCGCAGGATTGAGCAGCTTGCTGATTTTCTGGAGATCGGGTCGCATAGCCTGCCCGGCTCCATCGCCAAGTTCTACGGCCCCGATGTTCGAAAGCTCGTCGTGAAACCGTTCATCGTCTTTTACAGGTTCGTCGCCAACGGGGGCGTCGTCGACGTGCTCGGCCTTGTCCACCAGTGCACCGCATGGTGAGGCTGCTTTCGCCGGCATGTCTTCAGCCACAGGGACAGCCAGCTTCGTTCCGAATAGTTTTTTGCGTTATCTGTAGGGGATTTTTGACCTGACGACCGTCGGATCCAGGTGGATGTCGCGCTTTGCCGCCTTACGCTTGATCTTTGCGAGTTCATACTGCAGATGCGGTATCACTTCATGTGAATCTTCGAACTTAGGGCCGAGGACGATTTTGTCGATGTACACCTGCCTGAAAGGCTTGACGCAGTAACGCGACACTGGGTTCTCATCCTTCTTCGAAGGTATTACACAAATATCGCTTGAGCCAGCGTTGTTCAGGTCCCGCATGATAACGAGTCGCAGCTCCTTCTCGTCGGCGTAGCTCGCATCCTTGAACAAGAACGCAATGGAGGCAAGGGATCTGAAAGCTGCGGTCTCGCAGACATCGCGCAGGCGGTTTTCTACCTCGGCTATGCTTGACATCGCATTGGCGATAATCCGCAGGCCTTTGGAGACTATCTTGCCGTATTCGGGATGGAAACACCCCTTGATGATTGGGCTGCCGGTTTCTGGGTCTTTGGAGAGGTAAGCGACCTGGTATAACTGGAAAGCGTCATCGTCGACCGAAACCCCCAACGTGGCGAATGGGCGCACGTTGCCAACTGCGGTAGACGCATAGGCATAGGGGCTTGCGAAAGTTGCTGGATGAAAGCTCACGAAGCAACCCGCTCCGCTTTGGCCGTCGGAGTCACATCCGTATCTGCTCCACATGTGGAGCTCGTCGATGCATTCGGTAAACGATTTGATGAACACAAACGAGCCGTCGAACATGCGATCCCGCAACTCGGCAGCAGTATCGCCCAAAAACGTCCGGCTTCGCCCGAGGGCGATATATTGGTAGAGGGCGCTTCCTTCGCTCGGGTCGTTCATGTAGCTGGCGTGCATGCAGGTGAGGCAGTTCACGGCATCTTCCGTGATGTGGTGCCCGCTGTCTACCTTGTCGAGACGGGCGAGAGCTTCCGGTTGGGCTGCGCCTGGGGGCATGCATAGATCTTCAAACAGTCGGCATGCATTTTGTAGATGCGTGTAATATCCGGTCACTTTGCCTCTCGTCGGCTCGGCTGGACTCGCGAGGAGATCTCTGACGACGACGCGGGCGACCGACGCGCTCCCCATGTTGGCAAGGTCCTCGTGGCCGAGGATTGTCGACAATGTGCTCAAAGTTTCGGTTGTAGTGCCATCGATGAAGCTGCTCGAGACGTCAAAGCGGAGGCACGCTTTGGCTTTTAGTGCCTGCAGTCGTATGCTTGTTAGCGACGACGTCAGAACGTACACCGAATGCTCATCGAGGCCTTTGTCCTCAAGCGCCGTCGTGCAGGCCCTAAGCACGTATTGGTCGGTGAGCCCAACCAAAACGTTGGCCGTGCGCCACTCGCTGCACAGGAACCGTAGGTCTTCAAGGAAACGCTCCTCGTGGTCTTCGTAACCTTCTTCCCCGGGTTTAGGAGGGGCGCCGGCTTGCTCTCCCAAGTAGTCAAGCCCAATGCGGAACAGCCATGTCGGCGAGTTTGGAAACTCATCTCGCAGGAAATAGGAACCGGTTACGTTGAAACAGCTCTTGATGGCGACGAATGCCTGTCTCAGGGAATCGAGGCCGTCTTCCGATCGCGAGGGCATGCCGAATCGGTAGCGGTCGTGGAGAAGCGCAACACGCGTGAGTTCCGAAGCGGGGGACCCTGTATCAGGCGACTGGGTTATCTCGGTGAGAGCGAGGGCGTTAAGCGCCATCGCCAGATCGCTGAGCTGCCTGTACCATGCCGAACTCGGGTCGCCGAAACGGTCGAACGCCAAAGCCTCCTGATGCGCGAAACGGGCGTACTGGCCGAGGATGTAGGCGAAGTTCGCTCTTGCGTGGGCAAGGTGCAGGCTATGGTTTGGTTCATCCACCTGATCGTTGGATGTGCGGGTTGCAGAGAGAAGTGCCTTTCTGACTGGCTCCCAACGAGGGCCGTGGAGCAGTTCCGCTAGCACGATGGCAGCTTCGTTGATTTCTCCGAGTGTCAGTAGGTCGGAACCGTAAACGTTCGCGGCTTGTATCCCGGATAGCGGGAGGGGTCCATTCGTGGAGAGGCTCCACTGTAGCGCCAGCAACAGCGTGCGTGCGCCTGGGTTGGACAGGCTGGACATCGTTTCACCTGATTTGCATAGCGCGTCTGAAAGGGTATGGCGGATTTCAGGGTCATTGCTAGCTTTGCTGGCCGCCCTCGAAATCTGCACCTTCTCGAGGGACGAAAGCACCTTCATGGTGGCGGTTCTAAGCTTATGGCTGTCCCTGATCGCGGAATCCATGCTTGCGCTTGGGTCGAGAAAGCTAGGAAGTGCGCAATCGCTGCCAATTTCGTCATACGCTAACCGGAGGTCCTTGCAAAGCGCAATGGCCTCTCCGAAGGCCTTTGCAACGGCTTCTTCGGAAGTGGCCTTTTCGGGCGTGGCGTTGCCGTAGCCCCGTGCTCGCAGGTTTGTCGAATACGCAACGGTAAGACAGCATGTCAGAACAGCCTCGCATAGTGTCAGGCCGTTACTTGAGAACTCGAAGTCGGGATGGGGGATAGGGACTGGCATCGACCGCAAGATCCTGTCGCTGACGATAATCATTTGATCAGAGGTTGCGTCTTCCATTGCCTCGTCCAGTTGCTCAAGGTGGTAAACGAGGCTTCGGATTTGGCTGGCCAGTGTCGAGCGTTGGGCTTCGGGCATGTTGTCGGCATCTGCCTTTAATCGTCCGCACGTCGAGTCGAACAAATTGTGGTAATCAGCAAGCTCCCAAGTATACGTAGGCGCCGAAAGGGGGTCATTTCTCTGGTCGAAAAACGACGAGACCAGTGTCAAGTTTTTCCTAATCTCATTAATTGCGTGAGAAACTGAATTCGCGTATTCGCCAGCGATGAGTCTATTCATAGCAGACCTTTCTCAAAGGATCTCTCAGCACCATTGTACCGCCGATCGTAAGACCCATTTGGGTTGCCCGTTGACGATATAGGCCGCCCATTCTGTTCATTCATTGTAGGAAAGGGGCTGTAACAAAAGTGAAGTTACAGCCTTTTTAATATGAGCAGAGCATTGTCAAGAGGCTAAAATGGGCCAGGTCGGAAATAGTATTCTGACCTGGCCCTATATCTTCACCCGCCAACCGCCCGCATGGATCGCGTGTCTGTTCGACGCTCGTCTTGCGGTTTAATATTCGGCCATGGCGCTTGCGCGCTGGTGCATTTCGTTGCTACGGCTGGCCCCTCGTCATCAATGCAGTCTTTAGGCGGGCATGGCGCCCATGCCGCTTCCCTGCAGCCTGGGCGCTGCGCGAAAAAAGGCGCGCGAATGGGGTCCAACGGCTCCGAACGCGGGCGGCGCGGGATCGGAAGCTATGAGTGTTCCTGGGCGCCCGCTACGCGGCCTCCACCATGCAGCCTATCGCCCATATCCAGCACGCCAGCTCGCGTGCCGTGGCGCAGTTGGCGACGACGGACTTCTTGCCCCCGTCGAGCATGTCGGCCCTCCTGTCGACGAGCCTGCGGACGCCCTTCGCAGCGTGCCTCCGGACCTCGGGCGCGACCACCTGGTCCTTTGCCCGAGCCTTCTCCTTGCGGGATGCGGACGCGTAGTGCCACGCCGCCTCGACGAGCAGCTTCCTCAGGTGCTTGTTGCCCGCCTTAGTGATCCCCCCTCTATGCCTTCCCTCGCCGCTCGAGTGCTCGGACGGGGTCAGGCCCAGCCACGACGAGTACGCCGAGGCGTTGCGGAACCGCGAGAAGCCGTCGGTCTCGACGACGAGCGCGAACGCGGTGACGACGTCGACGCCCTTCAGGCACCTCAGCGCGTCTACCGCCTCCTTCCAGCGCTCCTCCGAGGCATGTGACTTCACCTTCGCCTCGAGCGTCTTCTTGTCGTCTATGGCGCGCTTGCAGCGGTCGATGTAGTAGTCCAGCGCCTCCTGCGCGGCGGGCTCGGCCATCTCTATCGACTCGATCCATTCCCAATGCGCCTTCGTCCACGTGCTCTTCCGCTGCCCCCTCTCGTTGACCTCGTCGTACACGTGGCCGTACCTCAGCAGGAACTTCGAGAGGCGCTGCTTGCAGGCCGTCACCTCGTCGCGGGCGTCGTCGAGGGCGCGCGACACGTCGTGGCCGGCCTCGCACCCCGGGTCGGGCACGTGCACCTCCGTGACGGTGCCGAGCGCGAGCTGGCGGGCGAGGAAGGCGGCGTCGCGCTTGTCGGTCTTCTTGCGCTTGTCGGCTGCCGGCTTGTCCATCTTCGAGACCGCGCCGATCACGCAGTCGACGCCGAGCGATGCCAGCTCCCGTTGCAGGTGGAACCCGGTGACGCCCGACTCGTAGACGGCCTTCGGCGCTTCGAACGACAGGATCCACGAGGCGACTTCCGCCGGCTCGTAACCGAACGTCTTGCGCTCGACCTCGCCGGTGAACGGGTTGAAAGCGCATCCCTTGATTGATCTTGCGTGCACGTCGAGACCGATGGATGTAACATGTGCCATGGTGAGCCCCTCCCATGTGTGTGGCAACCTGGCCGGTCGCCGGTTTTTACGACAAGACCATTATCGGCCCCGACCCACGATAATCAGAGACGACATGCAGAGGGGCTCACTAATGCTCTGCTCATATCGTCTTTAACAATTCAGCATCGCTCTCATTTTGGTAGAGACGGTTCTTTCTCAAACTTTCGGCTACGCCAATACCGCAATCGGCGACACATAACTCTACGTAGTTACGCTGGGGGTAGTATTGCGCCGCTACGACGCCTTGCTCCGGTGTGCGCGAATGTGTTAAAACGTTGTCCCGTCCCCCCGCGTCGAGCCGAACTCATTCCGTAGCTTAATGAAAAAATATTTAGTCATGGATATAAATTCGTGAAATAATATACGATATCGGCTAAAAATCGCATGAGGGGACGCAATGAAACGCAAAATTGGAGAACGGTTTTCCGCATGGCGAGACGAGGGGGCGAAGAAGCCGCTTGTTCTTCTTGGCGCGCGTCAGACCGGGAAGACGACGTCCGTTCTCGCGTTCGGGCGGGAAAACTACGCGGACGTCGCTCACGTCGACTTCGTGAAGCGCCCCCAGCTAAAAGCCGCATTCGATGGTGACATCGAGCCGAATCGCATCGTCGCCAACCTGGAGGCGCTTATGCGGCGTGACATCGTACCCGGGCGCACGCTTCTCTTCTTCGATGAGGCCCAGGAATGCGACCGCGCGCTCGCGTCGCTCAAGTACTTCTGCCAGGATATGCCCGCGCTCGATGTCGTAGCGGCGGGCAGCCTGCTTGGCGTTCACGTGGCGCGACGCGAATCATTTCCCGTCGGGTACGTGAACATGTGCGCTCTTCACCCGATGAGCTTCGAGGAATTCTGCTGGGCACTTGGGGAAGGCCGTGCGTTCGACCTGGCTCGCGCGTCGATGGCAGACTTCTCTGCCTGCGCCGCGCACGAGCGCCTGTGCGAACTGTACCGGGAGTACCTTCTCGTCGGTGGCATGCCCGAAGCCGTGCTCGTCCACGCGCAAGGAGGAAGCCTCGAGCGGGTTCGCAGGGTGCAGTCAGACATACGCACTGCCTACGTTGCTGACATGACGAAGTACGCCACGGGGGCAGATTCGGTGAAGATCGTGGCCAGCTGGGAATCGATGCCTGCCCAACTTGCGAAGGAAAGCGGCTCGACCAAGTTCATGTGGAAGCATGTGGCTTCCGGCGCAAACGCCGAACGTTATGGGACGGCGGTCGATTGGCTTGTGGCGGCAGGCCTCGTGAACAAGTGCACGCAGGTGAGCGCGGGGGTAAGCCCCTTGAAGTCATTCGAGAACTCTGCATCGTTCAAGCTGTACGTCGGCGACACGGGCTTGCTTTCATGCGCTTATGACGCTATTCCGCAGGACTTCGATGGAGCCGATCACCGCTCGGCGCGCTTTCGCGGGGGCATGGCGGAAAACTATGTCATGCAACAGCTGGTTGCCTGTGGGGCGAAGCCGTACTACTGGGGTCAGCAGAGCACGTACGAGGTCGAATTCGTTGTGAGCTTGCGTGGGCGCATAACGCCGATCGAGGTGAAGTCCGGGCGTCGCGTGAAGTCGACGAGCGCCGCCCGGTTCGCCGAAAAATACGGCTGTGCGCGCATCCTGCGATTATCGATGAAAAACTTCGGAATCGATGGCGCCGTTTGCAGTGTCCCCCTATACGCCGCCTGCCTTCTTGCGAAGGCCTAGGATCGAAGTTCGTGCGCGTCGCGCGTCTTTTTGCCAGGTTGGGCCGGGGATTGGCGGAAATCGCGCGATGCGCATGGCCAGAGTACAGCAGTCGGTATGCGACACCGCACCGCATCCCGTGTCGCCTCGCGTCCCATGTCGTACGCGAAAGGGCCAGGGTGTGAAAGGTTTTGACTGTATCATTCGTGTTGTTTGTAGACGAAGGCTCGTTTATGGCAGCCATCGGGACATACGACGAGAGGGAGCACGATATGTACGCCAAGACCGGGAAGCTCGACGGCCGGGGGCGCAGCATTACGAACTTGCAGGCCAGCACCTCTTTGACCAACATGCAGTCTCAGGAAATCGGCTTGTTCGCCTACACCTCGCATGCGATCTTCACGAACCTGAACATAAAGAAGATCGCCATCGATGTCACGGTGCTGCGCGATTGTGTGAACAGGGGAGACGCCTCGATTCGCGGGTCGTTCAACCGCTCTGCTTGCGGCATCGCGCGATCGTATTCCATATCGAACTGCGACAACCACGGATCCATCGAGTCAGATGGCGCTGCGTTCGGCATCGGCTGCGATACTGGCCGGGATGCAACTTACGATGAGCAGGACCGACTTGTAGACGAGACGTTCCAGGTGATTTCGGGCTGCCGAAACTACGGTAACTTGTACGGTTACTATTGCTACGGAATCGGCGGATACGGCGTCGAGTCGTGCGTTAATTACGGCAATGCAGTCTCGGAGGTCGCCGTGCACGGAATCTCGGGGGAGGCGCGCTATGCCAAGAGCTGCAAGAATTACGGCTCGCTTGCGCAGGCGGACCGGGGGAGCAACCACGATCCGCGGCGTTCCTCGCATCGGGCATCGTGGGCGATGCGCAGACGATCACCGACTGTTACAACTACGGCGATGTGACGGGTGCGAAGGCAAGTGGCGTCGCGATTACCAACAACGGCGAGCTTGTGGGCTGCTTCAATGCGGGTTCGATTACGACCGTGAAAAGTGCGTGCGGATTGGCGCAGACGAACAAGGATCTCGTGGAGAACAGCTACAACGTGGGCAGCATCGTCGGGGAGGCGGCGGGCGGCCTCGTGGTCGACAACAAGCGTTTCGGCGTCATCGCGAATTGCTAGAATATCGGGGCCGTCGTGGGCGAGGCGAGTTCCGCGGGGGTTGCGCTCGAGAACGCGAACAACGTCGTCGGGTCGTACTACTTTGATGGGGCTGACGTCGGAGTCGGGAGCAACGCCGACGGCGCCGTCGATTTTACGAAGGCGCTTACGAATGCGCAGCTTACCCGGAGGGCGTCGTATGAGGCCTTCGATTTCGTTTAAGAAGGTCTCGGGCGCTAAGAAATATGAGGTGTACCGTTCGACAAAGAAGTCCGGCGGCTTCAAGAGAGTGGCCGCAGTGAAGTCGCCCAGCTACGTAGACAAGAACCTACGATTGCAACAGACTTACTACTACTACAAGGTTCGCGCCGTCAACGGGAAGTTCAAGGGCGCCTTTAGCAGCGTGCGCAGTATCGTCGCATGGCTGGCGCCTCCGTAGGACAGGCTCTCGAGCTTGCCATCGCTGCGTAAGCAGCGGGTTCTCGCGTAGCGGCAGAGTTGCGAAGCCGCGCCCCTCGCACGGCTACAGGTGGGTCTACGCCCGGATCGTCCAGCACAACGACGATGTGGACGCGTCGGCCGAGTACGTGCGCCGGGCGCTCTCCTGCCTGGGGGTCGAGTCCAAGGCCAGGCACAAGGCCAAGAAGTCGGAGCGCAGGGCGCGCGGCCTGTACCCCAACCTGGTGTTCTCGACGCGGGAGACCGTTGACCGCCCGCGCCAGGTGATGGTCTCGGACATGACCTCCTTCTTTTGCGCGTGGTCGGTTTGCCGGGAGCTGACGCTGTGCTTCAATCCAGTGCCTCCATTCGTCGAAGATTGGTGCGACGGAATGTTCGAGGGCTTTGAGGAGGACGTCTGCAGCGGTACATAGGCGTCAGACGCCGTGCCATCAAGCTTGTTTACTGCAAGGCAAGACGGAACGGCGCTTATTTCATCAACCGATAGCGGGTACTCCGGCCAGAACCGATTTTCTCGACGACGCCTTTCTCGATGAGCCTCTTTAGGAGGCGCTGTGCTCCGCGGTCGGTGATTTCCAGTAAGTTCATGATTTCCGACGATGAAGCCGCGCCGTTCATTTCGATGTATCCTGCTGCAGCGAGTTCCGACTTCGAGAGGGCTTGCCCGAACTTTTCCCGAACTTTTCCCGAACTATCGCGAACTTGGAGTTCGGGATTGTCGGCGAAGGCATCTTTGCGGTGGAAGATGAAGCAGGTGCCGATGGGGACGCGCTTGTACTCGAACTCGATGCCGGCCTCCTTGCAGGCGTCGCGGATTCGGGGGATGCCGGTGCCGTAGGCCTCGATGTCCTTGGACTTGTGCAGCGTGTCGACGATGAGCATGTTGCGCGAGAGCGACGACTTGTCAGCGCCGGAGATGTGCGCTGCGGGGTCCTGCCCGTCGATGAACCAGCCGGGGTTGGTGATCTCGACGGCGTCGTTGTAGATGTCGACCTGGACGACTCCCCTGGAGATGGGGTCGCGGTGCGCGTAGGCGTTGAAGAGGACCTCCTTCACCGCCTCGGGCGGCAATTCGGGCACTTCTTCGCGCGGGCCTCCGCCCTCGATGACGAAGCGGCGTCTGGTGTTGACCAGGATGTAGTGCTCAGCCTTGCGCACGAGCTCGAAGATGGTGCCGGACTCCTGGTGGAGGTCGAGGATCTCGGTGCGGTCGTGGGTCGCGAGGATGCCCATCTTGAGCTGCGTGGTGCGCGACGGGCAGAAGAGCGCCTCGGCGGCGTTGGTGAGCCCGCCGTCGCGCAGCAGCGACAGGCTCTGCAGGGTTTCCTCAATCGTGGTGAACGGTTCGGGGATGCGCCCGCAGGCGTTGCCGCGCTCGACGAACGCGCGGAGCTCGTCCTCGTCGACGTCCGAGATCGGCCGGTCGCTTTCCCACTGGTCCCAGGGAACCTTGCGCGCCTGCTCGTAGAGGACGATCTGGCGTAGCTCGTCGTCGGACATGACGACGTCCTCGTCGGCGACGCGGGTGCGGTATATGCCCCTGCACGCGTAGGGGCGCTCGTTGCCGTGGAACTCGACGCGGATGTAGTACTTGCCGTCCTCGGTCGTGAGGCGCTCTATCGTGGGGTGGATGGTGGGCTTGATGTCGTTGTCCACGGCCTGGCTGACGTCCCTCAGCGTCGACTTGCCGACCTGCTGGCCGATTACGTCTCCGTTGTCGAGTGTGCCGAAGTACAGGGTGCCGCGGCCGTGCTTGTTCAGGATGGAGCCGATGGACTGCATGCCCTCCTTGATCTCGCCGGTGGACGTCTTGTGCTCTACGTCTTCGGTTTCCGGGCCGAGGTTAACGGTCATGCGCGGGCGCCTCCTTCCTGTGCTGGCTGACAATTATAACGCCGCTGGCGATTCTCGGCGCCCGCAGCCCCGCCGTGTCTCTGTTTGCCGCGCCTGCCTGCCATCGGTGACGCCGTGCGACCCGTGGGTCACGGCCGCCCGGTGAAGACCGCAGGTGGGTGTAGACGGTAAGGTGTTTTACCAGAGGCGGGACTGCGGTGGCGATTTTAGCCTGGCGCCAACAGCCGCCGACCTTCCACTGGGATACCACATGGCCGAGGCGTTCGAGAGCGGGGCAATATCAGGCTCCCTCGTCATTATTTGGCTTGAGCCGTTCATGCTTGCGGCCCATGCCGTCGTCTTAAACAAGCCCCAGCAGATATTCGACAGCGAGCTGTTCGATGCCAGATTCCGCTTCAAACGGTGCGTCGTGGCCAACGGCGACGAGCTCTACGAGAGGGAGGCGGGCTGCCAGACCACGTATATGCCCTACTCCGGCCTCGACGTGCAGGCGTTCCTGATAGATTTCCTGAGGAGCTGGCGCCAGCATCCGCTTGTGCGCCCAGGCAAGAACTACCACTTCGCGTGGGTTGGAAGGATAAGCGATGCAAGCTCGGTCGGAGCCTCCATCTCGCCGGAGTTTGCGGCATTGCTGGACTACTCGTACATCGTGGAGAGGATTGACTGACCATGGTGGTCCGATTCTCTGACGGGACGACGCTGCGGATTCCCTCCCGCGTTGCAAGAGCGATTGACGAGCGCGTGTCGCAAGACGGGTTTTTCCTCGAGTCGGGTGGGGTGCTACTCGGGACGAGAGACGCCCGGTTCCCCAAGTACGAGGTGGTCGACTTGACCTTCCCCGGGAAGCTCGACGAGCGCGGGCGGTTCCATTTCTTGCGGTCGAAGCGGCATGCGAACGAGGTTATAAAGAGGTCGTGGTCGCAATCGGGCGGCAAGGCGAACTACGTCGGCGAATGGCATACTCACGATGAGCCGCTCCCGAAGCCTTCTCGAGCCGACAGAAGGCTCATCAAGCAAATCGTTAAGGACAAAAGCTGCCAGTTTGATAGGGCGTTCATGCTCGGACTAGGCCCTGTATGCGGATATGCGGATACACCGGAGTCCGTCCTGTATTGTTCATCTACCCGCTATAACCGCGAAGGGCCGTAACTTGCCCTCATCGGAGTTTCAGCCTACTGCCCGATGCAGAAAGCGGCGTAGAGGGGTAGGTGTTTGACCGTGCAGCCGGTATCGCGGTCTGCGGTTTCGGCGAAGTCGCCTTCCGACAGGAGGTACGCTACATCCGCGCGGCCGTCGCTGATGAGCCGCGAAAGGCTCCTCGCCTTCACGTTGCGTCCCGACTTCACCTCGACGGGCACGACGCGCGCCGCACGGTCCTGGAACACGAAGTCGACCTCGCCCTGCCCGACCTTCTCGTTCGGCATCCAGTAAAACGTCGATAGCCCGTTCGCCCGCAATGCCTGCATGACGCTGTTCTCCGCTAGGGCCCCGCGGAAATCGCCGGAAAGCAGCGACTTGAGCTTCGGGTCGAGGAACAGCTCCGCCTCGATGCCGAACTTGTGGAACATCAGCCCCGTGTCGCAGATGTACTCCTTGAAGAAACTGCCCTCGTCATCGTTGAAGGGCGATAGGGGCGCAACCGTATCGCACGTGAGGTTGTTCCTCAGGATGACGCCGGCCGCCTCGAGCCATTCGAGCGGCTCGAGCAGCTGGGTGCGCCTGCCCCCGCGCATGACCTCCGAGTACTTGAACTTCTTGGTCGATGCGCGGAGCAGCTGTTTCGGCAGGCTTTCCCATATGCGCTTGGCGGCTGCGGCGCTGATTCCGTTGTCCGGGTCGGTCATGTCTGCGGTGAAGGTGATGTCGATCTCCTCGTGGGCCTCGCGCACCTCGTCGAACGAACCCGTGTCGCGGTACGAGCGGACCGCCTTCGGCATGCCGCCGACCGTCAGGTAGCGCTGGAAGTACTCGTTCGCGCGATCGTGGAGGAGGTAGGGGTCGCAGTTTTCGCAATGGCTGCGTATGTCATTGGCCATGGCCTCCTCGCCGAGGGCCCAGAGGAACTCCTCGAACGTGAGCGGGTACATGCGAACGTGCTTCACATCCGATGGGAAGGGGAGCCTGCGCTGCCGGACCGCCACCCCGAGCAAGCTGCCCGTGGCGACCACGCGCCATGGCGATTGGGCGAAGAAGCGCAGGCTGTTCAGGGCCTTTTCGCACAGCTGCACCTCGTCGAGCAGGATAAGGGACGTCGCCGGGTGAAGGGGCGTCCGCTTATACTCGGATATGCGCGCGACGATGCGCTCGATGTCGTCGGTTGGGCCGTCGAAGATCGCCGACGCGCGCTCGAGGTCGGTTTGGAAGTCGACCTTCGCGAACCCCCTGCCGAACAGGCGCGCGCCGCACCGCTCGGCGAGGAACGTCTTGCCGACGCGGCGCGCTCCCTGGATGAGCACGGGCCGCGGGTCGTCACCGATGATCCAGGCGGAGAGGTCGGCTTCGAGAGCGCGTTTCATCGGCTCCATGGTTCTCCAATCAATTTAGTGTCGTATAACTACACGGAATTATACAATATCGTGCGAACACCACCATCATTGCACGTGATTACATGCAACGACGAACGGTCGTGTAATCCCGTCTTTGACGCCGTCGAACGGCAGTATATGACGCGTCCCCAGGTGACGGGCTTAAAAGGCGGGCTCTGGACCTGCGTTCCATATGCCGAGGCGTTCAATGCGCCTCCGAAACGAGGGCCGCAGGAGCGCATCGCTGACGAGCATTTGCTCATCAGCCAGGTGTCGTTCTGGCAGTATTCGAGCGAGCCGTTCGAAGCGCACCGCTACCATTTCCCCGAGCGGAACGAGCTCATGGCCGCCATATTCGACGCGACGGTCATAGTCGAGGCCTCGGACACCTCCGGAACGCTCACGCAGGCCCGCGCGTGCCTCCGGCAGGGGCGGCCGCTGTTCATCATGAAGTCGCTGCTGGACAACGGGGAAGTCACCTGGCCGGCGAAGTACGCGGGCAAGCCGAACGTCTTCGTGCTCGAGGACACGCAGCAGATACTCGACGAAATCGGCGAAGGGGATGCTTAGCTTGCCAGCTTACAGGTGGGCCCAGATAGACCGGCTCGAGTTGTCGGTCTACCCGTATCTCGATGAGAGCGACCAGTGTCTCTATTACCTTGAGCGCTCAAAGGGCACCTGGGAGGAGAGCCTGGCCAACAGCATTGTGAGCAACTTCCAGAAGGACGTCGAGAGGTTCGCCGACCGACCCGATGTACTCAGGTACAAGGACGAGGCGATAGGCTTTTTCGCAAACGCGGTCGAGGCCATCATCGACCACAGGGAGCGCACCTGCCCGTTGGCGATCGTGCCGATGGTCACATCGAAACCCAAAAGTCACAGATGGTACGACGACCGCCTGGCGAGAACAGCCAATGCAATCGCGGCCGCTCGTGCGGGCGAGGTCGTGGTGTGCGATATGCTCGACATCGCTAGCGAAGTGACAAAGGCGAAGGCGGGCGGCAGCCGCAGCCCCGATAGCATGCTCCGAGAACCTGGTGGTCTCGCTCCCGAGCCACCCCCAGGCGGAAATCGTGTTCCTCATCGACGACGTGATAACCACCGGCGGGCATTACGCGGCGTGCAAGAGGGCGATAGCCCCCTACTTCCCCAGAGCCCAGATCGTCGGGGTGTTCCTAGCGCGACAGACCAGGGGTTTCCTTCCTTTATAAGCGAGCGAAAAGATCCCGCCCTCCACAAGGCAGTCAAGCAAAGGCATGGAGGCGCGAAACTGGGGCGGAACCACCCACACTTGGAAAACGTGACAGGTTGGAACGCAAGCCCGGCGCGTCGTTCCAGCTATCTGGCTGCGTGAGCGAATGCGAGCGGTATGCCGCCGCCAGGTCGCGGGGGGACAGGTCGTCGAAGCTGATGCCCCGCCTCTTGGGCAGGATCTTGCGCAGCTCGACGTGGTTCTTCTCGCACGCCCCCTTCTGCTCCGAGGCCCGCACGTCGCAGTAGTGGGCCTTGCAGCGCGGTTCGTTTCCGTGTAGGGTGCCCTCCAGCATCTCGGTCGCCGCGAACTCGACGCCGTTGCCGGTCAGGACCAGCCCGAAGATGCGCTTGAAGTCCCTGCGCCCCAGGGACCTCTCCAGGGAGCCCAGCGCGGCCGCCACCGCGCCGGGCGCCTTCTCGGGCAGCAGCATGAGCGCCTGGAACTTGCAG
>JAFUBE010001029.1 GCA_017460365.1 Eggerthellaceae bacterium | reverse complement strand
TCTGGGTAGATTCTAGGATGTGCTCTTCGGAAGAAGCGCAATCCGCGAAACTACCCCGCTTTGGGTCTGGCAGTAAGTGGGGCAGTTTCCGGGACCGGCGAGGCGCGCCTGCGGCTGGCATATAATAGAGCGCATGACGTTGGTTGGCGTGATATCGGATACGCATGGCAGCTTGCACGCGCGGGCGTACGAGGCGCTTGCAGACTGCGACTACATCATCCATGCAGGCGATATCTGCAATCCGGCGATTCTGCGCGAGCTCGAAACGCTTGCGCCGGTCACGGCGGTGCTCGGCAACAACGATTTCGACGAGTATGGCGAGAACGTGCAGCGTTTCGCCCGCCCTACAATCGGCCAGGTGAAGTTTCTCGTGGCGCATTATCCGCAAGACGTGCGCATACGCCCGGGCGACCCGATACCCGACGTGTGCATCCACGGGCACACGCACATTCCCCGCATCGTGTTCGGCAAAGACGCGCGCCCGGCCGGCTACGTGCTCTGCCCTGGCTCGGCGTCGTATCCACGTGGCGGAACCGAACGCTGCATCGCCAAAATCGAGATCGAAAACGCGCGCGTGCAATCCATCCGCGCAGAAACGCTTTCGGGCAAAGTCGTCGCGAGCGTGGGCGTCGTGTCATAATGGGGGCGAACCCAACCAGAAAGGAATGGCATGAAACCAGAAGTTGCATGGAAGAAGTACGATGAAACGGAGCTCGCCGAGGTCGAGCGCATCGCGAAGGGCTACATCGACTTCATTTCCGATTACAAGACCGAGCGAGAGGTCACGGCGGCGTCCATCGAAATGGCTGAAGCGGCCGGCTACCGCGATCTCATGCAGATGTTCGCCGACGGCACGCCGCTCAAGCCCGGCGACAAGGTGTACGCCCAGAAACATGGCAAGACGCTCGTGCTCGCCTACATCGGCACCGATCCGCTCGTGAGCGGCATGAACATCCTCGGCGCACACGTCGACTCGCCGCGCCTCGACTTGAAGCAGAATCCGCTTATCGAGCGTAACGGACTGCTGCACCTCGACACCCACTACTACGGGGGCATCAAGCCCTACCAGTGGGTCACCATTCCGCTGGCGCTGCACGGCGTGGTCGTGAAGGAGGATGGCGCGGTCGTGAACGTGAACGTGGGCGAAGACCCCGACGACCCGGTTTTCTGCGTGTCCGACCTGCTGATTCACCTTGCACGCGAGCAGATGGAGAAGAAGGGCAGCAAGGTCGTGGAAGGCGAAGATCTCGACGTGCTCGTCGGCTCGCGTCCGTTCGCGCTTGCCGACGACGCTGAAGACAAGCCCGCTTCCGAGAAAACCGAAATCGAGAAGCTCGCGGCCACCGAGCCGGTGAAGGCGTTCCACCTGCAGCTCATCGCCGACAAGTACGGTATCGAGGAAGAAGACCTGCTCTCCGCCGAGATCGAAGTCGTTCCCGCCGGCCGCGCGCGCGAGCTCGGCGCCGACCGCTCGATGATCCTCGGCTACGGCCAGGACGACTCGTCGTGCGCGTACACATCGCTGCTCGCGCAACTCGCGCTCACCGAGACGCCCAAGCGCACGGCCGTCACGGTGCTCACCGACAAGGAAGAGATCGGCAGCGTCGGCGCCACCGGTATGGCATCGCAGTTCTTCGAGAACATCGTCGCCGTCATGGTGGAGCTTGCCGGCGAGGGCGGAGAAATCTGCGTCCGCCGCGCGCTGGCGTATTCGCAGATGCTCTCGAGCGATGTTTCCGCCGGCTTCGACCCGGCTTACGCGAGCGTCTTCGAGCCGAACAACGCCGCCTATATGGGCTGCGGCCTCGTTTTTAACAAGTACACCGGTTCGCGTGGCAAATCGGGCAGTAACGACGCGTCGGCCGAATTCGTCGCGCGCGTGCGCCACATCATGAAGGAAGCCGGCGGGTCCTTCCCAACCGCCGAGCTGGGCAAAGTCGATGCGGGTGGCGGCGGGACAATCGCCTATATGACCGCCAAGTACGGCATGGACGTCATCGACTCCGGCGTGCCCGTGCTTTCCATGCACGCCCCCTGGGAAGTCGCGAGCAAGGCCGACCTGTACGAAGCCTACAAGGGCTACCTCGCGTTTCTGAAAGCGTAATAAAGCGGGTCGTCCGGTCGTCCCCGGCTGCCCCGCTTGCTGCCAGGCCCAAACCGGGGTAGTTCCGCTGAAGTTTTACGTAAACGCCTGATGCGGGTAAAATGCATCGGGCGTTTACGCTTTTGGAAGGGGAGAAGCGCATGCAGAGGGAGAAGTTCGCGAGCAGGCTCGGGTGTCTGCTCATCAGCGCCGGCTGCGCTATCGGATTGGGTAACGTCTGGCGTTTCCCGTACATCACGGGCCAGTACGGCGGCGGCGCGTTCGTCGTCATGTACTTGGTGTTTCTGGTTATCCTGGCCATGCCGATCATGGTGATGGAATTCGCCGTCGGGCGTGCGAGCCAGCGTTCGACCGCCCGCGCGTTCAACGTGCTCGAGCCGGAAGGCACGAAGTGGCACGTCTTCAAATGGATCAGCCTAGCGGGCAACTACCTGCTCATGATGTTCTACACGGTTGTGACCGGCTGGATGCTCTCGTACGTGTACAAGAGCGCGACCGGTACGTTCGTGGGTCAGACGACCGAAGGCGTGGCAGAAGTGTTCTCGAATTTGCTGGGCAATCCCGGCGAGCTCACGTTCTGGATGGCCGTTGTCGTCGTAATCGGCGTCGTCGCGACGGGCGCGGGCCTGCAGAAAGGCGTCGAGCGCATCACGAAGGTCATGATGGTGGCGCTGCTCGCCGTGCTCGTGATCCTGGTCGTGCGCTCGGTCACGCTGCCGGGCGCCGCCGAAGGCCTTTCGTTCTACCTCATGCCCGACTTCGGCAAGCTCACAGCCGGGGGCGCGGGCGGCTTTTTCGAGGCGATGTACGCGGCCATGGGCCAGGCCTTCTTCACGCTGTCGATCGGCATTGGCTCCATGGAGATTTTTGGCAGCTACACTTCGCGCGACAAGTCGCTGACCGGCGAGTCGTTGCGCGTCGCCGGCCTCGACACGGGCGTTGCGCTCATGGCGGGCCTTGTGATCTTCCCGTCGTGCTTCGCCTTCGGCGTGGAGCCGGGTGCGGGTCCGGGCCTCGTGTTCATGACGCTGCCGGTCGTGTTCGACCAGATGCCGCTTGGCCAGCTTTGGTGCGCGCTGTTTTTCCTGTTCCTGTCGTTTGCGGCGCTTTCCACGATCATCGCCGTGTTCGAGAACATCATGTCGTTCTCGATGGACCAGTGGGGCATTTCCCGCAAGCGCGCGGTCGCCATAAACGGCACGCTGCTGTTCGTGTTGTCGCTTCCGTGCGTGCTCGGTTTCAACGTGTGGTCGGGCTTCACGGTTCCGGTCATTGGGGATATCCAGGGCATCGAGGACTTCATCGTCTCGAACAACCTGCTTCCCATCGGCGCGCTCGTGTTCTTGATGTTCTGCACGTCGAAGCGCGGATGGGGTTGGAAGAACTTCATCGCCGAGGCCGACACCGGTTCCGGCGCGAGATTCCCGAAATGGGCGTACGGTTACATGAAATACGTCGTTCCCGCGCTGATTCTCGTCGTGCTCGTAATGGGCTGGCTGCCCGTGGTGACTACCTGGGTTTCCTAGGGAGCGCGGAGAATGTGACGCGCCTTCGGCGCTACCTGCGAGCCCGCCGCTTCGCGGCGGCGGCAAGCTCAAGAGCTTGCCCTACGGAGTTCTATTACGAAGCGAGCGTCACCAGCTTGGGGCGTTGCCAGCTTTGCGTTCGGCGCATGCGTGCTTAGCTGATAATCCCCGTAGGGCAAGCTCTTGAGCTTGCCGCCGCCGCGAAGCGGCGGGCTCGCAGGTAGCGCCGAAGGCGCGCCATGTTCCCACTACAACAAGAGCGCCGCTACGATGGCGGCGCTCTTGCCCTTCGATGTTACTGTGCCTTGCTCGCTAGTCTTGTGAACCGCTGTAGGTCGACGAACCGAAGCCGAGCACGAGCAGCATGATCCGCGGGATGAAGATGGACAGCACGAACCAGCCTGCACCGTGGCCGAAGGAGACCATCAACTTGTAAAGCGCCATCAGGTTCAGCACGATCGCGACGACCATGCAGGCTGCGACCAAGAACAGGATTATCGGGTTCGGGGCAGCGGCCGCCACTAGCCTGCCAGCCGCATTCACGGTGATCAGTCCGCCGGCCGCAGCCAGGACGTAGGCGGCGATCGCCAGAATCAGCACCAGCCAGAACATCCCCGTTTTCTTCCAGCCGATGCGCCACTGCACGTAGTCCGAATAAACCGGGATGATCGACTTCCAGCCAGCCTCGTTGGCTTTCGTGAAGATCTTCCACCTCGCGACGATCAGCATGATCCAGAGCACGAGCGATATGATCATCAACGTGGTCACTCCGCCTGCGACAACGCCTGTCGCCACAATTTCTTGGTTTGACATAAATATCCTTTCTCTAGGCTAATTCCCTTCTGACCCCCATTGTTGCAGAAAACCCCACCTATTGCACGAGCGAAATGGCAGGCTCGTTCGGCCAAGCCTGCGCTCTCTGCGAAAATCCCCGTTCATCAGCCAAAATTGAGGATGCAACCACATGGTTCGGCGCGTATAATGACTAGAAATATCCAGCCGTCTTGGAAGGGGAGCGGACATGGCATTCTACTTTGACGAACCGTCGCGCACATTCAACGAGTACCTGCTGGTGCCGGGCTACACGTCCGAAGAGACGATTCCCGCCAACGTGAGCCTGAAAACGCCGCTCGTGAAGTACCGCCGCGGCGAGGAAGAGCCTGCTATCAGCCTGTCCATCCCCATGGTCAGCGCCATCATGCAGGCCGTTTCCGACGACAAGATGGCCATCGCGCTCGCCACCGAAGGCGGCCTGTCGTTCATCTACGGCTCGCAGTCTATCGAAGACCAGGCGGCCATGGTCGCGCGCGTGAAAGACTACAAGGCCGGCTTCGTCACGTCCGATGCGAACCTTTCCCCCGAACAGACGCTCGCCGACGTCGTGGCGCTCAGCGAAGAACTCGGGCATTCCACCATGCCCGTGACCGAGGGCGCCGACCCGCATGGCAAGCTGCTCGGAATCGTGACCGAGCGCGACTACCGGCTATCGCGCATGTCTCTCGACGAAAAGGTGTCCGATTTCATGACCCCGCGGAGCAAGCTCATCACCGCGCCGGCCGACACGTCGCTGAAGGTTGCCAACGACATCATCTGGGAGCACAAGCTGAATTCGCTTCCCATCGTCGACGAGGAAGATCACTTGCTTTACCTGGTGTTCCGCAAAGACTACGACTCGCATAAGTCGAATCCCGACGAGCTGCTCGACCAGCACAAGCGCTATATGGTCGGAGCCGGCATCAACAGCCGCGACTACGCCGAGCGCGTGCCGGCACTCATTGAGGCGGGCGCCGACGTGCTGTGCATCGACTCGTCCGAGGGCTACTCGGTCTGGCAGAAGAAGACCATCGAATGGATTCGCGACCATTACGGCGACGACGTGAAGGTCGGCGCCGGCAACGTGGTCGACGAAGAGGGGTTCCGGTTCCTCGCCGATGCGGGCGCCGACTTCATCAAGATCGGCATCGGCGGCGGCTCCATCTGCATCACGCGCGAGCAGAAGGGCATCGGCCGGGGCCAGGCCACGGCCACCATCGAGGTCGCCAAGGCGCGCGACAAGTATTTCGAGGAAACCGGCGTATATATTCCGTTGTGCTCCGACGGCGGCATCGTGTACGACCACCATATAACGCTGGCGCTGGCCATGGGCAGCGATTTCGTCATGCTCGGCCGCTATTTCGCCCGTTTCGACGAGGCGCCGAACAACCGCGTGCAGGTGAACGGTTCGTACATGAAGGAATACTGGGGCGAAGGTTCCAGCCGCGCACGCAACTGGCAGCGCTACGACCTCGGCGGCGACAAGAAGGGCCTCACCTTCGAAGAGGGCGTCGATTCGTACGTGCCCTACGCGGGCCCCTTGAAGGACAACGTCGCCGTCACGCTCGCGAAGGTGAAGTCCACGATGTGCAACTGCGGGTGCATCACGATCCCCGAGCTGCAGAAGAACGCCAAGCTCACGGTCGTGTCGTCCACCAGCATCGTGG
>JAFUBE010001028.1 GCA_017460365.1 Eggerthellaceae bacterium | reverse complement strand
ATCGACGCCACGAGCGAGAGCGTGGCTATGCCCGCGACCACCTTCTCCTTGATGCGCGTGCGCGGCCCGCCCTTGCCGTGGCGGGCGACCGGTCCTGGTTTCAGCATGTTGATCCTCCCATCGACCGAGTTTATTCGGCATACTCTATTATACGCACACGACCCCTAACATATCGGATGCTCGCCGACATAACAAGGCGGACAATCGAGACTATCGACGGCGCACAGAAGGTCTAAGCCAATGGGGCGATCATGGTTGCCGCGGAAATCCAGAGGACCGGCGCGCCACAGCTTGCGCGGCAGCTCGTGAAGCCCAATCGCGCCTACGCGTCCTAGATGAACTGGGCCATAACCGCCGGGACATACGTTAGCGCGCTGTCCCTGCGCAAGTCCTTCGTGTGGACCACGTACGGCTTGCCTATGCGCGCCGAATACTTCAACATGAACTCGTCGAGCGAGGCGTGCTGCCGGTAACGCGATGACTTCACCTCTATGGGGCAGATCTTCTTGCCTCGCGACACGATGAAGTCTATCTCGTAATTGCGGTTCGACCCCTCCTTGGGCCAGGTGTGGTAGAACAACCCGTCGCCGTTCATGGTCAGCTGCTGCGCCATCATGTTCTCGTATACGGAACCCAGGTTGACGGGGAGCTTGTCGGCAAGGAGCTTGGAGTAGACCACGTTGTCCGTGAACTCGGAATCCTTGAACATGAGCGTCACGAACAGGCCGGTGTCGGCCAGGTACAGCTTGAACTTCTCCATGTCGATCGTGGCGGACATGCCCACGTTCGGGTCGCTCGCATGATAGGCGACGAGCACCGCCTTCGACGCCGCAAGCTCGGATATCTGCTCGAGCGTGTCGGCTGCACTCCGGTTCGCCAGGACGCTCGAGACGTGGTACCTCGACGACTTGTTCGCAAGCTGGGCGGGGATGGCGTCGAAGAGCCTGGAGAGCATGCCGCTGGGGCTTATCTTGTAGAAATCCTCTTCGTAGAGGGAGATGATATCGCGCTTGACCCGGTCGACCGCTTCCAGGTTGTTGCTTTGCAGGTACGCCTGCACCGCCTGGGGCATGCCCCCCACCAGCATGTAGAGGCGGAACCCCCGCATCAGCCTCTGCACGGCTTGGTCGCCGAGCGGCTTGCCCGCCAGAAACGCTTGCCGCAATAGCGGCACGGTCGCCGTGTCGCCCTGGGCCCAGCAGAACTCCTCGTAGTCGAGCGGGCGCATCTGCACCTTGCGCTCCTCGCTCGGGACGACGATGCCCTTCGTGTTCTTGCGAATGGAGATGAGCGAACCCGTTTCCACGTAGTCGTAGCGCCCGTCGGCCACGAGCGCCGTGATCGCCTGCCGAGCGCGCGGGCACAGCTGCACCTCGTCGAAGATGACGAGGGACTCGCGTTCGTGCAGCTGCACGCCATATTGGAGCTGCAGCTGCAGGAAGAGGTAGTTCAGGTCCGACGCGTCGTCGAAAAGCTCGCGCACGGCGCGCGGCGCCGTCGAGAAGTCGATGAGCACGTAGCTGCGGTACTCGTTGCGGGCGAACTGCTCCACGACGGTCGACTTCCCCACGCGCCGCGCGCCTTCGACGAGCAGAGCGGTGTTCCCCTGGGATTCGCTCTTCCATTTCAGCAGTTCATCGTATATTTTGCGCTTGAATAGATCCATGCGAACCTTCTCGATGGAGTATTTCCGCACTTACGAACACTGCAATTATACCCCATTTCCGCAGTTACTAATTGTTTATAGAGAGCGTTTCCGCACTTAAGGCGCTCCAGCCCGTGCACATAGTAAAAACCTCCCGCCCGGCTTGGACGTCGGGCGGGAGGCGTTCGTGGGTAAAGAGGCTCGGGCGGCCTTACTTCACCCGCACCGTGAGCGTGATGACCTTGGGGCTGGCGGCCTTGTAGTTCGCGCCCGCCTGCGCGGTGAGCTTGACCCGCACCTTGTAGGTGCCAGCGGCGAGGCCCTTCTTCAGCGTCACCTTGCCGGTCTTCTTGGCGACGGCGATCCTCTTGCCGCCGGCCTCGTTGGCCTTGGCGTAGGCCACCTTGGTCTTGGCCGACACCTTCGCCTTCTTGGCGAGGTCCACGGTCACCTTCCCGGCGAGGGCCTTGACCTTGCCCTGCTTCTTCGCCTTGGCGGTCACGGTGACGGACTTCTTCGCCGAGATCTTCTGCTTCCCCTTGGCGATCTTGAACGTCGCCTTCGCGGAGCCGTAGTATTTGCCCTTGCCGGTCACGGT
>JAFUBE010001027.1 GCA_017460365.1 Eggerthellaceae bacterium | reverse complement strand
GTGGTTGAGGAAGCTTCGCTGGACGAAGAGTCGGGGTGCGTTTAGCCCTCGCAGGGTGCAGTGGGTTTACCATGGCCAAATCGTGCCGACGGTTCAGAAACCGATTGTTGTGGCGTCCACCGAGTCGGATCCGGCGGAAAGGGAGTAGGGTTCTGGGGTTAGAGTCTGGGCACCTCCTATCGCCTTGCCACCTGGTTAACATCGTTAACTTAAGCATAGAAGTTAACCTTTGTGCGCCGCTGGGTGCCTGGCACCCAGCGGCGCAGGAACGGTTACGGCCGGAAGATTAGCGCTGCGATGAGGGCTATGAATATGAGGGAAACGGCGATCAGCAAGAGGGAGAGGGGGGCGGCGATCAAGCGGAGGATCCGATCGTTTCGGCGCTTCAGGGCGGCGTGGTATTCGTCGAGGCCTTTCACCACGTGGACCAGGGCTTTTTGCTTCGAGTCGAGCTTGGGGCCTTTTGGCGTGGCGCTATCTTCAAGGTCGAAGTACCTCAACTCGTCTGCGAGTGGACCAGTGAAAACTCGGTAGCGCATGCGCCACTGGCTAGCTAGAGCGCAGATGAAGCTCGCTAGCAGAAACAGCGCGATCGCAGTGACGAGAGGCCACATGCATGCGGTTCGCTCATTGATTTGCACGGCGAGGCCGAAGCCCGACGTAATCGCAACCGACAGAATCGATATGCTGACCAGAATTCGGTTAGAGGTGTCGAGCAGCGAGGCGTAGCGGTCCTCTTGCATCTTGACGGCTCTGTCGCATACGTCTTTCAGCTGGTCGAGTACCCAGGGGTCGCTGGGGAGCTTCATCTGATTCACCCCGTTTCTCACCGACGGGCTTCGGGGCCGATGCCGGGCGAGGGTATATCGTCTGGATCAAAGGGTTCGTTATCCGGCACCGTGGCTGAATGGCCGACGTGAATTGTAGCGTATCGAGTGTCGTTTGCTTTGAAATCGGCCTGCTATCTGGGAATATGAGATGAGTTGGATGGATGCGCCGCCTGGTGCCTGGCACCCAGCGGCGCACGGGTTGGACTTGCGGGAAAGGCGCGTCGTGTGTCAGAATGCGTCACTTGAATGCTTGCTGACGTACTGGCGTGTTCGTGTGCTAGCGCGTCAGCAGGTTGGCAAGTGACGCGCCGGGGGGCGACGAATGAAACGGAGGAATCGATGAATAGGATTGCGAAAAGTGTGGCGCTGGTTGCCGTTGTGTTGGCGTGCACGTTCGGCATGGCGGCGTGTTCGGGCTCGGGATCGGGATCGGGATCGGGCGCGGCGGGCGCAGGCGCGTCGGGTGGCGCGGCGGCGACCGTGAACGGGACTGCGATTCCCGAGCAGGAGATAACGGACCAGATCCAGGAGATGCGCGTCCAGTCGGACGTGACGAGCGAGAGCGCGTGGGGCGAGTACCTCGCGCAGCTGGGGCAGACTCCCGAAGGCATGCGCGAGCAGTACATCCAGAGTGCGGTGAACAACGAGCTGATGCGCCAGGGTGCTAAGGACCTGGGCATCACGGTCGACAAGGCCCAGGTCGACGAGATCATGCAGTCGATGAAGAACGGCTACGCGACGGATGCCGAGTGGAAGGCGTGGCTCGACGAGGCCGGCTACACTGAGGACAGCTACCGCAAGATGCAGGAGGACTCGATGCTGTCCTCCGCCGTGAACGAGCACTTCGCCAAGGAGGCGAAGGCGTCCGAGGCCGACATCAACGCGGCGGCCGCTTCGCTGGGCGCGAGCTACGACGGCGCAAAGCGCACGTCGCGCATCGTCTTCTACATGAACGGCGAAAACAACGATGCCGTGCGCGCGAAGGCCAACGACGTGCTCGGGCGCATCAACTCCGGCGGGTTGTCGTTCGGGGACGCGGCGCGCATGTATTCCGACGATCCCGAAGCTGCGACGAACAACGGAGATGCGGGCTGGGATGTCGTCACCGGTTACTCCGAGGCGTACGGCGAAGCGGTGAAGAACCTCGGCGTTGGCCAGGTGAGCGGCGTGATCGACGAGGAATCGCAGCTGGTCCTCGTGCGCGTGGACGAGGTGTTCAACGCTCCTGCTGAGATCACGTCGGTCAGCCAGCTGCCCGAAGGGCTGCAGACGGCGGCGAAGGAGTCGGCGGAGTCGATGGCGGCGAGCGAGGCTTACAGCAAATGGCTCGACGGCCTGCGCGAGTCTGGCAACATCGTCGTGAACCCCATGCCGTCGGGGCTGCCGTACGCGGTGGACATGTCGAAGTATGCGACGTCTTCGGCGTCTGCGGCGGCGCCTGCGGAGACTGAGGGCGCGGCGTCTGCGGCTGCTGAAGACGGCGAGTCCGCGGCGTCCGAGTCGAGTTCGAGCAGCTCCGGCGCCAGCTCGAGCGGGGGCGAGAGTTCGAGTAGCCCAAGCTCCAGCTCGAGTTCAAGCTCTGCAGCGAACTAGCAGACGCAAGGAGCGTTATCCACAAGCCGGTCCGTTCGGGCCGGCTTTTTTGATGCCGAACTAGCGGGACGGTCATGAGGCTTGCTGGTTTGATGGCATGTTGATACGTTTGCGTGTCAGCGAGCTGGCAAGTGGCATGGAAGTGGCAGGGGATGTGGGCGGGGTTCGGGTTAGAGGCGTGCTTTTTAGAATGGGCTGGAAGGATGCGCCGCGTGGTGCCTGGCACCCAGCGGCGCATGGGTTGGACTTGCGGGAAAGGTGCGGCTATGGGCGCGACGATTACGGGAGATATGCTGAAGGGGTTCGAGAGGGCTTTGAAGAGGGACGAGCGCGGCGCGGCCACGGTGGAGAAGTACCTGCGCAACGTGCGGCAGTTCGCGGAGTGGCTCGGCGGGGCGGTGCTGACGCGCGAGGCGCTGGCCGCGTGGAAGAACGCGCTCGTGGAGGGCGGAAACGCGCCTTCTACCGTGAACGGGAAGCTGGCGGCGGTACATGCTTTGTTGCGCTGCATCGGGCGTGACGACTGCCGCGTGCGGTTCCTGAAGGTGCAGCGGCGGCTGTTCCGCGACGCGTCGCGCGACCTTTCCCGCAGCGAGTACCTGAAGCTGGTGAAAACGGCGTACGAGCAGGGCCAAGAGCGTCTCGCGCTGGCGATGGAGGCGATCTGCTCGTGCGGGGTGCGCGTGTCGGAGCTGCGCCACATCACGGTCGAAGCGCTCGCGCGCGGGCAGGCGACCATCCGCTGCAAGGGCAAGCTGCGCACCGTGCCTTTGCCGTCGGCGCTGTGCGCCAAGCTGGCCCGGTACGCGCGTCGGCGCGGCATCGCGGCCGGGCCGGTGTTCGTCACGCGATCGGGGCGGCCGCTGTCGCGCCGGCAGATCTGGGGAGAGATGAAGGCTTTGTGCCGTGCGGCCGGCGTGGCGGCGGCGAAGGTGTTCCCGCACAACCTGCGCCACCTGTTCGCGGTGGAGTACTACCGCGAGGACCGCGACATCGTGAAGCTGGCCGACGTGCTGGGGCATTCGTCGATCGACACGACGCGGATCTACCTGGTCACGACCGGGGTTGAGCACAGGCGCCACTTGGACAACCTGGGGTTGGTGCTGGGCTGGAGGTGTGACGTGCCGGGGGCGTCGGGGGCGGCTGTGTGAGCTGCTGGGTGCCTGGCACCAGGCGGCGCATGTTGCGGAGATAGGGCGGAATGTGCATTCCGTTTACTAACTGACTACTGCGTGCAACACCCGCAACAGTACAGAGTCAATTATGCAACAAATCGGCACGGGTTTCAAGCATTTCCCCAGGTAAACGCAGGTAACAACCCCATTATTCCCGTCATACCCGCCAACATCTTGTGGCATATCAACCCAAATCCCACCAGATAGTCCCCAACTGCGTCACCTGGTGCCAGGCACCCAGCGGCGCACAGCCCGCCGCACCCCCTGGTGCCAGGCACCCAGCAGCGCCTGGGGACCGCACGGTGCCCCACCCCGCCGCGCGCAGCGCTCCATCGCCCCGTTCGCCTTCTCGCCTGCGCAACGCCGCCGCCTCGCCTCCGCAATCAACGGACTGCACCTTCCGAGGGGTTCTTCGGGCGAGCTGGGTTTCGTCTTGGGTGCGTGCATGCGGGCCGGGGCGGAAAGGGCAGGTCGGAGGGCTCGTTTGGTGCGTGTAAAGGCGATTGAAACGTAGGAGAAAGGGACGGACATGATCGATAG
>JAFUBE010001026.1 GCA_017460365.1 Eggerthellaceae bacterium | reverse complement strand
CAGATCGCCAGCGCCCATTCATAGTTCTCACAGGCGTCCGTATCAGCGCACCTATGTCAGGAGTTTCCTGGAGCTTCCCCGAGGCGCCGATTGTTTCCCGCAGGCGCCTATCCGAACCCTCGGAAAGCCTGAGAAGGGTGGTTAGTGGAAGTTCGGACTTGTAGGGTTCGCTCATGCCCAACGAACACATCCTTGGCAACTTTGAGCGATCGGACGGCAAGGAGCGCATTATCGTTGTCCGCCGCAGCGACGGCCTCACAACTTATCGAAAGCAGTCGAGAAGTACGGGATCGGACGTATGGGACGCCGCTGGCCCAGACTGCGGCATCTACGATGACGAAGGTGCCGCCCGCGCCGAAGCAGAAGCTCGGGTGTGGTGGCTGGCGGCGGCGGCCTCAGCAGGGTGACCTCCGGTGGAAAAGGGCTGGCGCGTTCTGCAAGCGGACTTGTTGAACGTCCGGCTAGGGTGGGGCGCCGAGTTTGACGGCGCTACGACAACCGGACCTTCGCCCCCTGAAGTGAGGCGGCGCCGCGTCGGCGACCTCAATGTCCAGTTTTGGTCGGGGCGTTCGTTTCCATTCTCGACCCAAACCGTAAGTGCGGGCCACCTCTCAAGGGGCCTCTGCCGTGAGCCTACAGCTCAAGGACCAGCGGGCAGTGGTCCGAAACTTCGGGCTCCTTCACAACCTTGAAGTCGGCGATCTCAACGCGCTCGTTGACCAGGAGGTAGTCGGCGAACCTTCCGGGCTTGGCGTAGTGGGAGGTCCGTGTGCTCTCGAAGCCTCGCGTGGTGACAAGATCGATCAAGCCGAGCCGGCCGAGGATTTCGAACGTGCGGCTTTCCGGCTCCACGTTGAAGTCGCCACAAACAATCAGCGCGTCATCGGGGGACGCGGTCCTGCGCACCAGTTCCACCAGTTTCTCGGCCTGCGCCACACGCTCCGGCGTGTCGCCCTTTCCGCCGAGATCGCGCAGCCCGTGCATGTGCGCGACGCAGACGAACCGCGCCTTCTCGTAATCAAAAACCCGCACCGCATGGGCGTTGCGGGACCTCGGGTGCTCGCCGTATCCGAACGGCGAGAACGTCTTGTGCACAAAGCCCTGCGCCTGCTCAGCGATGGGTAAGGCGCGGCGCACGAATGTCGCTAACCCCCACTGCGATGCGACAGGCCGGTCCTCATCCCAGAGGACGCCCTGAGCAGCCGGACAGAACAGCGCCGTGTGGTCAGGCAACGCCGCCGCCACGTCGGCGAAGAAGTTCGCCCGTTGCGGCAACACATGGTCACGGTCCCGGTAGGTCAGCCATTCCTTCTCGCTGTCAGGGCTATGCACCACCTCCTGCAAGCAAAGGATGTCGGGAGCGGACGAGCGCAGGTATGCAAGCAGCGGCTCGTGAAGCTTTCCGCCCCAACCGTTCAGGCACATGATCTTCAAGGGCCACCCGATACTCGGCCATGTAGGATAGAACGAGCTCGATAGCCGAAGGCATGAGGCTTTCAAGTCGGTCGTGAGCGAGAATCTTTACACCTACGCCGCGTCTCGGCTCCACCCTTCTCAGGCTTTCCGAGGGTTCGGATAGGCGCCTGCGGGAAACAATCGGCGCCTCGGGGAAGCTCCAGGAAACTCCTGACATAGGTGCGCTGATACGGACGCCTGTGAGAACTATGAATGGGCGCTGGCGATCTG
>JAFUBE010001025.1 GCA_017460365.1 Eggerthellaceae bacterium | reverse complement strand
CGAGGGAGACATGCTGTGCCGCATGTCTCCCTCGAAAAATGACAGATCGTGTCTGACGGGAAGTGTCACACGGTGGCGATGGAGGCACGTCTCCTCAGGCATTTCAACACCGATCGAGGCGCTATTCGACGCGCGCTGTGATCGTCCATTCGCGGGCTATTTCCATGACTCCGGTCGCGGTGTACACGCTACGGTCTTCGATGATCTCGCATTGGACCGCTTCCTGAGCGCCGCGCCTGCGCGCCTCTTCGATCGCCTGCCTCTTGGCCGCTTCGCGCGCCGCTTGAAGCGCCTCTTCGAGATCGGCGAACGACTCGATTCCTTCCAGGCTGCGCACCTGATAGCCTTTCAGCACTCCATCGGCCCCGCGCAAGGGCGTCACGCGCACCTGCTGCTCGACCGACACGTGCGAGGCGGCGGCGCCGATCGCATTGGCGACGCCAGCATGCTCGGGGACGACGCGCGGTGCGCCGAGCACCTGCGCGACTTCGCCGATGAGCACATGCGTGGGCGCGCCGACGCCGACGAGCGTGGCGTCGCTGGCGCACACGATGTTGAACGGCTGCCTTTCGCCATGGCGGCCCTGCCATGTGCTTTTCACGATTGAAGCCATTTGGCCATCGAGCTCGAAACCCTCGTCCGGCCAGTAGCGGTCCTGAGCGAACACGCGTACCGCCTGGCTGAAGAGCCTATGCTGCGCCAAATCGTAAATCTCGTCGGCAAGCGCCATGATCTCCCGTTCGTCATGTGACGCATCTTCGCCGCGGTACGACTTCAGCACGCATTGCATGCCCAACTTCGACGCCTTTGCGTCGAACTCGTCGAAATCGCCCCTCACATGCATGGCGTCGGTCGGCGTAAGGCCGATGCGCATGACGATGCCCTCGTCCTCGAGCCGGTCGGTCTTCAGGCCCAGGATATCCTCCATGCGTCGGTCGAACTGCGGCATCGGACCTTCGCGCAACAGCTCGAGCAGCTGTTGTTCGGGCCGGTTGAAGCGGGTCACGTCACCGGGATCGCGCAGCAGATACAGCATCTCGTACCGTGCGTGGAAATCCGCGCACGCTTTCGCGTAATAGCTTTCAAGCGCCGGCACCACGCCCGGCCAGCGCGAAGCGGCTATGCAAATCGGCGTTACGCGGCGCGTGCCGAGCTCTAGTCGGCTGTTCTTCGTATAGCGCACGACCGTGTCGCCGCCAAGGGCGATGGTGTCGACGTGCACGCCTGCCACCTGCGTCTTCCAGCCGCCGATGACGATGCCGTCGGTCCGGTTCGGACGGCCGCGATGCACGATGGAAAGGTCGGACGTCGTGCCGCCGATATCGACGACCAGGCTTTCCGGCGCACCTGCGAGCGCGCAGGCGCCGGTGACCGATGCCGCCGGACCCGACAAGATGGTCTCGACAGGGCGGATGCGCGCAAGCCCTTCGGACATGAGCGTGCCATCGCTGCGCACGATCGAAACGGGGATGTCTAGCCCGCGTGCCGCGAAGACGGCGGTGATGGCATCGAGGAATTCTTCGATAACGGGCACGAGCCGCGCGTTGAGCAGCGCCGTCGCGCCGCGCCCGATGACGTTGGGCTCGACGGCTACCGTCGTGGCTTCCACGACGAGCTTGCCGAACCGTCTGCGCAAGAACTCCGCCCCGCTCTTCTCCACGATAGCGCCGTTGTTCAGCGCATACAGGCTGGCGATGCCGAACGAATCTGCCTCCTCGAAAAATGCAGGATGTTGCTCGTACAGGGCTTCCCAATCGGGAATGGTCACGTCGTTGCCGTCATACGAGCCCTTGAAATCGATGGCGAGCACGTCGGAATAGGGGATGCCGAATTTCCCCTGCGCGTCGACGCGACGCAGTATCTCGTCGGTCGTGCCCACGATGACGAGCCGCGCACGGCCGCCCTTCCCTTCCACGCACGCATTCGTTGCAAGCGTCGTGGAAAGCGCCGCCTGCTCGGCGCGAGCCAACACCTCGTGCGGCAACCGGTCGAGCACCGTGCCGATGCAACGCGTGAGATCGCCCTTCGTCGTGAGCGATTTCGCTTTCGCCAACACGTTCATGTCGCGCGTGTCGACGACCACCGCGTCGGTGAACGTTCCACCCGTGTCGATTCCCAGTCGTATCACGCCACGCCGCCTTTCTAATACAACACGCAGCCAGAATAAGCGATTGTCTGCGGTCCGTGGTTATAGGGAATGCCGACCTGCGTGCAGACTTCAGAGACGACCAGGCCAGCCGCCTCCATCGACACGAGGCGCTTGCCGGGAAAACGGCACGCCTCGTCAGGATACGTGCATTCCGCGCACAGCGTGCACGTACCAGCCGAGAGCGTCATCGTCTCGGCGCTCAAACCGGCTTCGTCGATCGCTTCTACGAGGTCGAGCACGCGGCGCTTCTGAAGCTCGCCCGCTTCCTCCATGGCCTCTACGTCGAAATCGTCTTCCATCTGCGCCACGGTCTGCACGACCAGGCAGCGGTCGAAGGCGTTCATCTGCTTTTGGAAATCCTCGAGCTCGCCACATGCCGGCGGACATGCCCAGCTGCGCCCGTACACCTGGCACTTCCCCGCCGCGCACATCGATCGCACTTCTGGACGCGCGACGAGCTCCTTCGCACTGCAGGTTCCCATGAAGTCGAAACCCTGAGCTTGCGCCAGTTCTTCGATTACGTTCACGACTTGCCCCCTTTCATGCCTGGCGAAAGAAATGCGAGACTCCCCCTTTTCCTTCGCTTTAACCGAACTCCATCATCTCGACGTAAAACTCGTTGAACTCCGACGACGTCGACAGCTCCAGGTAATCGCACATGCCGACGATCTTTTCCTCGCGATCGCAAGCCGCCGACGACACGAGCAAAGCCGTCGCCCCTTCTCCCGACGTGTTTCCCACGCTCGACGCACACGCCAGCAGCTCGGCGGGAAACAGCCCGATGGCCGCAGCGCTTTCCAGGTTCAGATACGCGCCGAATCCACCGGCGATCTCGAGCTTCTCTATGTCAGCCACCTCGATGCCTGCAGCGTCGACCATGGTCAGGATACCCGCGCACACGGCGGCTTTCGCCAGCTGCAGGCTGCGCACGTCGTTTTGCGTGATGTAAATCGAGCGATCGGACACGAGGTAGAACACGTTGCGGTCGTCTTCGCGCCCCGCCATGCCGGCAAGCGGCTCGTCGAGTTCGTCAGCACCGAGCAGGTAGCCCGTCTCGTCGACGACGCCGAGTCGCACCATCATCGCCACCGCATCGACGATGCCCGTGCCGCAGATGCCGATGGGCGCGACATCGCCCACGACGCCGATGCGCACCGCGCCGTCCACCCATTCGACCTTCGATATGGCACCGGGCGATGCGGGCATGCCGAAATGGATGTTGGCTCCTTCGAACACGGGACCGGCGGCCGTCGCGCAGCATTTGACGCGCCCGCCCGAGGCAAGCGCCATCTCGCCGTTCGTGCCCAGGTCGAGGAACAGCCGCGTGCCGCCCGTGTCGAGCTCGCAGGCGAGCATGCCCGCCGTGATGTCGCCACCCACGTAGCCGGCTATGCAACGCGCGAAATAGCACGGGCCGAGGCCTGCGATCTCGCGCGTGTCGCCGAACAGCGACAACGGCGTGAACGGATTGTAGCCGATGGTGTCGGGAGCCAGCCCCGCGGCGATATGCTGCATGACCGTGTTGCCCGCAATGGTGCAACGCACGACCTTGTCCTCTGGCACGTTCGCCGTAACGCACAGCTTCGCCTTCATCTCGCGCAATGCGTCTTGAATGATCTCGGTCATCAAATCGAGCTTGCCGTCGATGCTCGCCGAGATTCGGCTGATCACGTCGCTGCCGAAGGCGATCTGCGGGTTGGCGCGGCCGACCGTGGCCAGCCTCTCGCCCGTCGACAGGTCGTGCAAGTGCGCGACGACGGTGGTGGTGCCGATGTCGACGGCCATGCCCAAGCCTTGCGCCCCCGCGTCGGGAGGGAACGCGCTGGCCGTGCCCGACTGCACGACATCCATGGCTCCCGCATGCTCGACGACCACTTCCATGCCGTCGCTTGCCTGAGTCGTGCACGCCAGCCGGTAGCTCAAACCTTCCGCATCGCGCACGAGCACTTGGCAGCGCCGACACTTCCCCACGCCTCCGCACGTGGCCTGCACGTCGACGCGCTCGGCTTGCAGCACGTCGAGAACGGAACACGGCTTGGAAATCTCGACTTCGCGCCGTTTCCCGGAATCGTCGATGAATACTTTCACGAGCGGCCCCTTCCGCTTGCGGAACATGAAAACGGCGGACACGAACATGCCCGCCGTCAAAAGGAGGTCTGTCGCCAGTTAATCGCGGTTCAGCGGACCGAACAGGTTCTCGCGATACGCATCGATATAGTCCATGCAGTAATCGTCGATACCGAGCAGCGCCTCGGTGGCATGCAGCACGCCGTTCATGTCGCGGCTCGTCGGGTCCATGATGGCGCCGTCCATGCCGGCGGCCATGCACAGCGTCATGAACGGGATGTTGATGTACTTGCGGCCCGGCAGACCGAACGAGATGTTGGAAAGAGCGCCCGCGACGTGAATCGTCGGGTACTCTTCCTTGATGCGCCTGGTGACCTCGCAGCACGTCTCGAGGGCGTCGGGGTTGGCGCCGAGCGTCTCGACGAGCGGGTCGATGTAGAGGCGATCGGGCGCGATGCCGAACTCTTCCGCGCGCTTCATGATGTCGTGGAACACCTTCAGGCGGTCATCTGCGGTTTTCGGAATGCCCGTGTCGTCGGAAAGCAGCGCCACGCAGCCCCACTTGGTGTCGGCGATCTTCGGGAAGACGATGTCGATCTTGTCGCCCTCGCCCGAAACCGAGTTGATGATGCCCACGCGGTCGCCGCAGAACGGCATGGCGTCGACGCAGCACTGGGGGTCGGGGGAGTCGATGGCGATGGGCAGGTCGGTTTCTTCCATGATCAGGTCGATGAGCCACTTCATCGTCTCGAGCTCGTTTTCGTTGACCGAGGCGCAGCAGTCGATGTAAGTCGCGCCGTAGTGATCCTGGATACGAGCCATCTCGCGAATGTACTCCTCGTCCTTCGCCGCAATGGCAGCACCGCACTTGGGAATGGAACCATTGATCTTCTCGCCGATGATTATCACTATTTCCTCCTTAACGCCAGCAGTCAGCCGATTTCGGAATACACGAACGACCGTTCACGATTCTGTTCGTGCAACACTATTTTATGGAACTGCCCATTCCAGTCATTATGCACTTTGCCCAATAGAACCCACCTGGTGTAGTGCATTTTGCTCTGACGGTAAGCCTCTAAGCGATACGCGCCTTCGTCACGATTCGCGGGGTTCGGCGCTGGCGCGCCGCGGGCGGCACGAGTACCGCCCCTACGGGGCCTCAAGCGAGGCCCGGCGCCTTCGGGAGTGACAGATCGTGTCTGACGTGAAATGGCACACGATCCTCATATGCCTCACACGTCGAGGCGTTGGCGCTCCACGAGCTCGGCGAACAAACCGCCCTTTTCTATGAGCTCGTCGTATGTGCCGTCCTCGACGATGCGGCCGCCCTCCAGGTACAGGATGCGGTCGCAGTTCTTGATGGTGGAAAGCCGGTGGGCGATGACGATGCGCGTGCATGCGAGCGCATCGAGCGCCTCGGACACCTGCTTTTGCGTGCGGTTGTCGAGCGCGCTCGTAGCCTCGTCGAAGATGAGGATGCGCGGGCGAGGCGCCACGGCGCGGGCAATCATCAGCCGCTGCCTCTGTCCACCCGATATGCCGCCCGAGCCCTCCGCGATCATAGTCTGCATGCCCATCGGCATGGCGCGGATGTCGTCGGCGATGCGCGCGACCTCGGCCGCTTCCCACGCGTCCTCGACCGACAGGTGCGGAGCCGAAATCGTTATGTTCGAGAAGATGTCTTCCTGGAACAGGCTGCCGTCCTGCGTGACCGCGCCGATGCGCCGGCGCAGCGAGCGCAGGTCGAGCCTCGCCATGTCCTTGCCGTCGTAGTAGATAGCGCCCTTCTCCGGTGCCTCGAACCCGAGCAGCAACCGCACGAGCGTCGACTTCCCACAGCCCGACTTGCCCACGATGGCCACGTACTCGCCCGCTCGGATGACGAGGTCCATCCCATCGATGACATAAGGCATGTTTTCGTCGTAACGGAAACGGACTCCGGAAAGCTCGATGCGGCCGACGAGGCCCGTGACGATCTCCTTTTCCTCGGCAACCTCGGGTTCTGCGGCGAGTATCGGCTCCAGCATATCGAGGTAGGGCCGTATCTGCGCAGTCGCCTGCACCACGCCTGCAAGCGACGTGAACGCACCCGTGACCATGCCGTACGCCGCGAAGAACGCGATGTAATCCGAAGGCGTGACGCCCGACGTCGCCGCCAGGTAATACAGCAGAATGGCGCCCGCCATGGTCACCGCTGCGCTCAAGGCACTGCTCACTTTAAGGAAGAAAGGCGGGTTGTACTGCAACTCGGCGCTCTTCGTATACGCGCGCGCCCATTCGGCGAAGGCGCGCTTTTCGGCACCAGCGAGCTTCACCTTCTGCACGCCGTTGATCAGTGCGAAGCTCTTGCCGTTTTCCTTGGCGGCATATTCCATCTGCTGGCGCGTTACGCGCGTTTGCACGAGCGTCGTTGCAAGCATGACCGCAACCGCCGCCGCTATGATCGCCACCGCCGGCCACATGAGCGCCGGCGCGAAGTGCCCGATCTGCACCACGTACAGAAGCGAGAAGACGGCAGTGGTGCCAAGCGAGATGACGTTTGCCACGATGAGGTCGACGAGCGCCTTGGCCGCCGTGCTGCGACTTGCCAGCTCGCCGGCGCTGTAATCGCGGAAGAACGTTGCCGGCAAGCTGAGGATGCGCATCATGACGGCGGCCGCGACCGACATCGAGCACTTGGTGAGAATGCGGTTGATGGCGATTTCTCGCGAGGCGGTAACCAACTGCTGTGCAAGCGCGGTGCTGATGAGAAACGCCGCCGTGGACCACAGCACCGCATAGCTGCCGGTGTCGGCCACGTAACCGGTCAGAACCTTCACGATGGGCGGCAACAGCATGCCGATGAGCGTGACGAGCAGCGAAATCACGACGAGCAACGCGATATCCGATGCATTCAGGCACCGCCACATGTACTCCAGAAGATCGCGCACGCCGATCTTCCCGAGCGGCAGCGGGCGGTAGAAGCAACGTGCCTCGGGAGCGAAATCGCCCTCGTTGCGGGAATTCACGGAAACCTTGCGCCCGGTTTCGTCGCGGAACCAGTAACCACGGTAGGGCTTGGGGAACACGGGCACCGGCGCCCCGTCAGACGCCCGGTACGCGATCATGGGGCCGAACGCGTCTTTGTGCCAACCCTCGGTCAGAGCCACCATACGGTGCATGATGCCATGAGGACGCAACGCGTATTCCAATTGCTCTTCGGGGTCGCTCACATGGGAAGGGATGTCGACCGGCTTGATGCGGTAGAACTTCAGGATGTCATCGACGGCTTCCCGCGTGACGATGCGCTCCGTGCGCATGGAGCCTGCAGCGTCTTTCCCCACGACTGCGGAGGCCATGCGCAAGATGGAATCCTCGAACAGCATCTGGTCGCCACGCTTGCGTTGGCGGATCTGTTCGTCGTACATGCTCATGGCTTCACCCCCTCGTCGGGTTACCGATTGGAGAGACTCCATTATATAGGTAAGAACAGACTTTATTCGCAGGAGCAATTCCCTAATCGCCCGCCTGCCGACCCCTGCCGACGCCTGCGGGCGATCCGGATTCCGAAGGCATGCCTTTGGGAAGGCGCGTCTTCGTTGTCACCGTGTGACGCTTCCCGTCAGACACGGTCTGTCATTTTCGCGGTGAGGCTTCCTGTTCCGCGAATCTCCCCGCGAAAATGACAGATCGCGTCTGACGGGAAGTGTCACGCCGCGCACGGGTTGGGGGTAAAGACGCGTTTCCTTAGGGGATGAATTGCTTACAGGGGCCTGCGTTGCGCAATCGAGGTGCGCACGATGCTTTTCGAAAGCAGGTACGTCGCGATCAGGTAGACCGCGTAAACCGCTACGATCGACCCGGCGGCGATGCCGATGAGGCCAGTCGGGTCTACACCGAGCTCGCTGAAAAGCGTCGAACCCAAGACGCTCACCGCGCACACCGTATGACATGCCGCCAGAAAAAGCGGAGCGCAGAAGTAGACCACGGTCTGGGTCCTCAGAGACCCGAGAATCTGGCGCAGATCGCTTCCGAGGTCCGACAGGCGCCGATAGCGACCCAGGCTATCAGCCGTCTCGGAGAGCTGCTGGATGGCGAGCACCGCGGCGGTAGCTACAAGCATGACGAATCCGATGTAGAGCGCCAGAAACGAGATGACCATCCGAAGGCCGCCCGCCTGCTCGACCATGCCCCGCCCCGTGTAGACGTTAGTCACCGGCCACGGCACCTTCTGGAACTGCTCGTTCAGTTCGCCGGAGGTGGGTCGCACGCCATCCGGCAACGGCACAGCCTCGGCCAGCGCCTCCATCAAAATCCTATCGCCCTGTTCGCGGTCCTCGCGATACATCACATCGAGATAGCTGAATGCCGGCGTTTCCCCTGCTGCAGCCAGCGTAGCCACGACCTCGTCAGGCACAATGACCTGCAGCGCCACGTCTGCCATCGAAGATGTATAGAGGGGTGCCTCCTGCAGCGACCCCTGTCCATGCAACGACAGGCCTGCCACGTCGAGCTTCACATCCCCGGCAACCATCGCACGGGCCAGGTTGTCAAAGCCGGCAAGCGTGTTATCTAGCGCAAACTCATCCGCCCCAAGGTCGATGCCGGGCTCGCCGATGAGCGCGCATGCGGCGTTGACCTGGCTCACGGGAATCACCTGGATCGCCGTTCCCCCGATGGCTTCGAGCGTTTCGGCGTCTTTCAAATCGCCGACGCTTGGAATCTGGTCGAGTAGCACCCGATATTGCGCGTCGGTCCGCCAGTAGTCGATCTGCGCGCTTTCGCGAACGGCGCTATCCCACTTGCCCGAGCGACTGGCCAAGCAGGCGGCGATGTCGCCACCAAAACGGTCGCGGTCTTCCTGCCACGATGCGCCCTCGTCCTCGTCGAAATAGAGCGGCGACGCCTGGATGGTCGCGTCATAGCGGGTGACCTGTTCGATGCTTCCCGTGAAGAGCTCGAGCAGCCCCATGCCGACCGACGCCGTCGTGAGCGCCAAGAACAGCAACACGCACACGACGCCCATGCTGAGAAACGCCGTGTTCACCTTGCCTGCAATCTGACGCACCGTGAACATGCGAATCCCCTTCAGGTAAACGCCCTTGGCACGCGTCAGCGCGAAAATGACGAACCCGGCAACCGACCAGAAGAACAGGAACGTGCCGCCGAGCATGAGCGCCGTCGCCAACCAGAAATGCACGTCGATTTGCTGCATACCGTTAACCGAGAGCTGCCAATAGGCGCATGCGATGAGGCCCGCGGCCACGATGAACCCGGCGACGCGCACGGGCATATGCGTGATGCCTGCGCGCTCGTTCGCCTCGTGTGCTGAGAGCAGCGTGACGAGCTTGCAACGGCGGATGTAAACGACGTCCACGAGCGCCGACACCGCGAAGATCGCGACAAAGCAGAGTGCCGTGAGGACGAGCGTCTCGGGCGACACGATGAAACGGTACTTGCTCATCGTCGTTCCCATGAGCGCGGCGGTCGTAAACGAGAGCCCTTGCGACACAGCGATGCCGATTGCGAGCCCCACCGCAAGCGACGCGAGGCCTACCAGGATCGTTTCAACCAGCAGCACCCGGCTCACGCGCCCAGCGCTCATGCCGAGCAGCAGGTACGTGCCAAACTCGCGGCGGCGCCGCCGAATGAGAAACCGGTTCGCATAGACCACGAGAAACCCGAGCACGCACGCTACGACGACGGAGAACAGGCCGATCATCATGCTCAGCAAATCGAACATGCGCTCACTGTCGGCGGAAAGCGCGTCGAACAGAACCGCCTGGCTGTGCACCGCGTTGAACGCGTAGAATAACGCGACGCCGAGCGCAACGGTGATGAAGTAAATCGCGTAGTCGCGGCCCGCCCGCCGGACGTTGCGAAAGGCCAGCTTAGCGAGCATCCAGATCACCGCCCAGAAACGCCATGACCTCCATGATGCGCTGGTAATACTCGCCCCGCTCGCTGTCGCCGCGGCTGATATCGTTGAACAGGCGTCCGTCGCGCACGAACACGGTGCGCGTCGAATACGATGCGGCGAACGCATCGTGCGTGACCATGAGGATGGTCGCGCCCATGCGCGCGTTCATGTTCTCGAGCACTTCGAGCAGCACCGCCGAACTCTTGGAGTCGAGCGCTCCAGTCGGCTCGTCGGCCAAGATGAGCTGAGAGTTCGAGACGACGGCTCGAGCTGCCGCCACGCGCTGCCGCTGACCGCCGGACATCTGCTGGGGATATTTCTGCAACACCTCCTCGATTCCCAGCACGTTGGCGAGGTCGGCCACGCGCTGCTCGACCTCGCGCGGACGCACCCCCTTCAGCGTGAGCGCAAGCGCGATGTTTTCGAATCCCGTCAGCGTGTCGAGCAGGTTGGAGTCTTGGAAGATGAACCCGAGCTCATCGCGGCGGAACTTCGCCAAATCGCCGCTGCGCAGGCGCGTGACGTCGCGTCCGCCTAGCGTGATGCTTCCCGACGTGGGGGCATCGATCGTGGCTACGCAATTCAGCAGCGTGGACTTGCCCGACCCCGATGGCCCCATGATGGCGACGAACTCGCGCTCGCGCACGCTGAGCGACACGTCATCGAGCGCCGTGGTGACGACGCCCTTGCCACCATACACCTTCCCCACATGCGCCAGCTCGAGCAACGCCGTCTGCGACCCGGCCACCGCTGTCGCTGCTTCCCTTTCGAACATGATCGCTTCTCCTTGTCTCTCCAGCATTCAAACTGCACATCCCATGCTAGAGAGCCGCCGATCGCCGTTCCATCGATTCGTCTTACGCCTGCCTTACATTCTTGTCACATTGAACGTCCAGGCGACGACGGTCAAGCGGAAACGACACGGTCGCGCGCGTACCCTCGCCATCGGCCGAGGTAACGGACAGCCCGAGGCCTAGCTGCTCGCTCAGGCGCGCTGCAAGGTAAAGCCCCATCCCCGTCGACGCCGCGCCCTCGCGCCCGCGCACGCCGGTGAACCCGCGCTCGAACACGCGGCCCACGTCTGCCGCCGGAATGCCGCGGCCGTCGTCGTCTACATGCAACGCGATCTGGCCCGCACCGTCTTCCCCACCCTTGCGTTCGGCGCTGAACCGCACGCGAGTCGCGCCGTATTTCGCCGCATTCTCGACGAGCTGTGTCACGATGAAGGCCGCCTGCTTCTTGTCGGTGAACACGCGCATGCCGTCGTCGACCTCGATTTCGGGGATGCAGCCCTGTTCGATGAGGAACCGAGCGTTCTCGCGACAGACCTGGCGGGGAATGTCGGCGAGCGCCGTTTCACGAATCGCGTAATCGTTGTTGGCGCAATCGGAGCGCGCGTACCACAGGGCGGCGTCGACCTTGCGCCCCATACGGTCGAACTCGGAGGCCAACTGCGAGCGCTCCGGTTCCGCGACACGCTCCGCGATGAGCTCGCATGACGCGAGCGGCGCCTTCACGCCATGAACCCACCCCTCGACGAATTCCCGGTGCTCGTCCGCCTTGGCATTCGCGCGAGCCACTTCTTCGGCCGATGCGAAACCCATTGCTTTCAGAGCCTCGAAAACCGCCATCTGGTCGGGTGCTGTCGGCGCGCTCATGAGCGAATGCAGCTGATAAGGATGCTCGAGGTTGTCGGCCAGGCTGCCGATTTCTCGATAGAAGCGTCGCGAGCGCAGATAGGCGATGGCACTTGCTCCTGCTACGCTCAACGTAAGAACAGCCGCTATCAGTGCGACGGCGTCGGACGTACAGCCGCACACGGCGGCGACGACGCAGGCGGATACGATACCAACCGCCGCAACGACAAGCGACGCAGCATGTGCCCGCGCGAAATCGAAGGCACTCACAGCGAATACCCTTGCCCGCGATGCGTCTTCAAGACGCCGTCAGGCGCACCCGCACGCTCGAGCGCACGGCGAAGGCGGTTCACGTTTACCGTCAGCGTGTTGTCATCCACGAACGCATCGGTCTCCCAGAGTGCGCGCATGAGCTCCTGCCGCGAGACGATTGCACCGCGTGCACGGATGAGCGCCGCGAGGACGCACGCCTCGTTGCGCGTGAGTCCGATTTCGTTTCCAGCGCACGATGCGGTTGCGCGCGCCATGTCGAGGGCGATTCCCGCGAATTCGATGCGCGAGGCGCCTGCGCTATTGGCCCGCTGGAGCAAGCGTGCCACATGCGCGAGCAGCACAGCCGGCCGATAGGGTTTCGCCAGATAATCGTCCGCCCCGAGCTTCATGCTCATGACCTCGTCGAACTCGGCGTCAGAAGATGTGAGCACCAAGATGGGAACCTCGCTCGACCCGCGGATGCCGCGGCAGATACCCAAGCCGTCGGCACCCGGCAGCTTCAGGTCGAGAATGACGGCGTCGGGGCTTGCGGCGAGCACTTCCTCAGCGCCACGCGCGAAATCGGCGCATTCGCACACCTCATGCCCGTCCAACTGGAGCACGTTCGCAAGCTCCCTGCGAAGGGAGCCGTCGTCCTCGATGACGAATATCCTGCCCATCCAACTCCCCGCTCCCAGCATCTGCAGGCCGCTCTACCTGTTCTATAGCAAGGTATACAATCCACTATCGGTTATCAAGCTTAAACGGGACCGTCTTTGTTCTACCTGGTTCTTCGCGTCCTGCAAACAACGGCGGCGTCCGGGCTCGTTCGATGCGATGCGCACTCGACGATTGCGTCACAGCGCGAAGTGTCGCATGTACGCTTTGCACATACGCTCGGGGAAAGGATGAACCATGGGAATCGGCTTGAAGATTCAAAACGCCCGCAGGCAGGCAGGCCTCACGCAAGAGCAGCTCGCGGCGCGGGTGTACGTGACGCGCCAGGCGGTGAGCCGCTGGGAGACCGGCGAGAGCGAGCCGGGCATCGACATGCGCAAGCTCCTGGCCCGCGTGCTCGACGTGCCCATCGCCGACCTGCTCGACCTGCCCGACGCCCCCGCCTGCCAATGCTGCGGGGCGCCCTTCGACGTTCCCAACATGCCCTTCGGGACGAACGCCGACGGTACTGAGAACCCCGACTACTGCATGTGGTGCTACAAGGACGGCGAGTTCACGGGCCAGGGCCTCGACGAGATCATCGAGCGCAACGTGCCCTATCTCGTGCAGGCCACGGGCTATTCGGAGGAAGAGGCGGTCTCGTTCATGGGGGTGCTGCTGCCCACGCTCAAGCGATGGTCTGCCGTGGAGAACCGCAACATCGCCGCCAATCTGAAACGGGGCGCCTTCTACGTATGCCCCGACTGCGCGAACGTCGTGTGGTCTGCGGGCGAAGCGGCGGTGAGCTGCTGCGGGAACGCGCTCGCGCCGCTTGCAGCCAAGAAGAGCGACGGCATCCTCGACGCCTCAGTCGAGACGGAGGCGGGGCTCGTGCGCGTGAGCATCGACCACCCCATGACGAAGGAGAACCACCTGCTCTTCATCGCGGCCGCAGGCGACGACCTTGTGCGCATAAAACGCCTCTACCCCGAGCAGGAAGCACGCGCCGAGTTCTGGATGCAGGGACCATGCACGTTGTACGCTTACGGGATCAATCACGGCTTGGTCGAGTTCTGAGGCCTGCCATGCGGAAGATCCTGCCGCATTAGTCGTTAGTCGTTGGAAACCAGATCGGCGTACAATCCGCCATTTGCGTACAGCTCTTCGTGCGTGCCGCGCTCGGCGACTCGGCCGTGATCGAGCACGATAATCTCGTCGCAGTCGCGGATAGTGGAAAGCCGATGCGCGATGATAATGCACGTGATGCCGCGGTCTCTCACGGCATTCACGACTTCGTGCTCGGTCTTGGCATCGAGCGCGCTCGTCGCCTCGTCCATTACGATGACGCTCGGGTCGACCGCCAACACGCGGGCAATCTCGAGGCGCTGGCGCTGACCGCCGGACAAGTCGCGCCCGCCCTCGGATATCATGCCTTCGTAGCCGCCCTCGCGCGCCATGATGTCGCCGTGGATCTGCGCGTCGCGCGCGGCGAGGATTACCTCGAAGTCTTCGATAGATTCATCCCTCATGCGGAGGTTGTTGGAAACGGTGTCCTCGAACAGGATGATGTCCTGATCGACCACGGCCACCGACCCCGTGAACACGCTACGGTCGATGCTCGCGGCCGGCATGTCGTCAAACAGGACCTCCCCGCTCCACGGCTGGTACAAGCCCGCAATCAACTTCGATAGCGTAGACTTGCCGCAACCGGACATGCCGACGAACGCCACGCTCGACCCTGGCTCGACGGTCATGGAGAAATCCTCGATCACGGGATCGCCCAACCGCGCATAGCCGAACGTCACGTTGCGAAGCTCCACCTTCCCTTCCAGCTTGCCGTAATCAGCTTCGTCGCTGAGCGGCTCGTCGCGGTAGTTCGGGTCGATGGGATATTCCATCACGTCTTCGACGCGTTCCATCTGCGTGCGCATCTCCTGCATGACCTGCCCGGCCTTGACCGTCGTCATGGCAGGGCTCATAAACAGCGAGATGTAGCCCTGAAACGCCATGACCATGCCGAGCGAGAACCGCCCCTGTAAGACCAGGAACACCCCGATGATCAGCACGGCGTAGTTCGCAAGGCTCGTCAGGAAGTTCGGCACCATGCCCAAATACAGGTTCAGGTTGGCGAAGCGCGTGGTGGCAGCGTTCACCGACGCCTGGTAACCCGCCCACTTCGCGAAGTACCCGTTCTCGGCGCCGGCAGCCTTAATCGTCTCTATCATCTTGATGCCCGACACGGTGGACGAGCCGAGCTTGCCCGCATCGCGCATCTGCTCGCGGGTGATGTTCACGCGCTTGCGGGAAATGAAGCTCGCGAGCAGCGAGTTCATCACGATGGCCACAATGCCGACCAGCGTGAGCAGCACCGAGTAGCGAATCATGACCACCAGGTAGAACACCATCATGGCGATGTTGAGCGCAAGCGGGGTGAACGTGTTCACGAGGGTCTCTGCGATGACGGCATTCGTGTTCTTGCGCTGCTGGATATCGCCCGCCTGCCGCTGCGAGAAGAACTCCATGGGCATGCGCAGCACCTGCCACATGAACGTGGACGACCCGATAACGGCCATCTTGCCGTTGATCTTCAGCGAGTAGATGGACTTCACGGCGACCACGATCACCTGCAGCACGGCAACGGCGCTCAGCAGCGTGATAAAGGGCATGAGCAAATCGGAGTTCTCGCCCGTGAGCAGGCGGTCCATGAAAAACCGTGTGAATGCGGGCGTGAGCATCTCGAAGAGGTAAGCGACCAACGTCGTCACGGCCACGAACGCAACGGCGACGCCAGCGCCCTTGAGCCTGTTGCGGGCGAACTCGAGCGTGCTCTTGCGCTTCCCGCCGGGAACGAAATCGTCCGTCGGAGCGAAGGTCAGGCATATGCCGCCATAGGAACGCTCGAACTCGTCGACCGGAATCTTGCGCGATCCCCTCGCCGGGTCGTTCACATGCACGCGGTCGCCCGAGAAACCGCAGCATACGACGTAGCCCGCTTCGTAGGTGACGATGCACGGATACGGACCCTGTTGCCGGAGCACGTCGACGCCACGTTGATAGCCTTCGACCTGAAGCCCGTAGCTGCGAGCCGCCTTCGCGATGTTTTCAAGGCTGGCGCCGTCGCGCGACACGCCGCAGTCGACGCGCACCTGCTCGAGCGGCATCCATTTACCGTAATACGCCAACACCATGGCAAGCGCAGCCGCGCCGCATTCGAGCGACTCCATCTGCATGACCTGGGGAACTTTGGCCACGCCGCTTTTCAATGGACGGTTCGTCTTTGCCACGGTATTCGCCCTGTCAGTTGAGCAGCATCGAGATGACCTGCGTCGCGTTGTACCCCACGCGCACGTCATAAGAGCCATCGGGAATGTTCGCATGGGCTGAGGCCACCAGACCGCCCCTCTCATCGGTGCCGACGGTCAGCACCTCGGTTCGCACGTCGCCGACTTCCATGTCCATGCCGGTTTGCACCTTGCTCGCCTTGGCGGGATCGTCGAACGTCACGGTGAGTTCGCCGCCGACTGCGCGCGCTGTCCCCGTGGCGTAGCTTTCGACGGTCGTGAAACCGCCCCACAGGAGCAATCCGACGAGCAGCAGCACGATCGCCACGAGAAGCACCCAGATCTTGGGATTCGTGACCTTGAGGTAGTCATCTAGCTGCTCGGGCGACGACATCCTGCGCGCGTTCTGCGTCCTTTCGCCGTCACCGCCCATCAAAACCCCTTTCTCGTTACCCGCATCGCAAGCACCGTGCGTATCGCGTTACAAGTGCTTCAATATGGTAAGCGTGTTCTTGCCGTCTTCATATGCATACGACACGTCGTCCATCATCGTTTTCACCATGAAGATCCCAAGCCCTCCCTCACGGTTCATGAGGGCTTCGGGCGACGTGTCGGGATCGTCTTTCGCAAGGGGGTCGAACGGAACCCCCTCGTCGAGGAACTGCACCACCACGCGCAGCGGATCCTCCGAGACCTCGCAGCGAATCTCCACCCCGTCGGCCTCGGAAAGCCCAGCGTAATTGACGATGTTCACGAGTATTTCCTCGATGGCGACCTCGATTTGGTAGAGCGCACGAGCTGGACAATCGTATTGCGATAACTCGTTTTCCACGAATTCGACAATGGGAGTCGTGTCCTTGTCGTTCGCGGGAACAGTTATGGTTCTCATACGCCGCACCCCTTTCGTCACCCAGCTATTCGAACGTCAGCATCGCCGCGAAGCCGGTCATTTCGAAAACTTCCATGACATCTTCTTGCACGCCTTTCAACACTAACGTTCCACCGCATGCGTCGACGGAGGCGCGCAAACGCTTCAACGCGCGCAGGCCGGCGCTTGCGATGTAGTCGAGCCCCGACATGTCGAGCACGACGTTCGGCACCTTTTCGGTCGCCCCGTCGAACGCCTCTTCGGCCTGCCTTGCGGCCTTCGCATCGAGCCGTCCCACAAGCGCGACCTCATTTACATTTCCGTTCACGTTGCTGTTGATCTCAAGCATCATCCACTCCTATCCGCACTCTCGCTCAACGATGAGGTCTGACCCCTTTTCTGCTCAACCCCAATGTAACGCAATCCGAGCATGGTGATGTCGTCGAATTGGGGTGCATCTCCCACAAACGTCGCAATTCGCTCGCGCACGAACGGCAGCAGCACGCCGGGAGATGCACTCGGCGCCTCGTTCAGCGCATCCAAGAGCCTCTGGTCGCCGAACAAATCTTCATCCGCATCGGTGGCTTCGGTCACGCCGTCGGTGTACTGGAAAAGGGCATCGCCCGGTTGCAGCACGACCGTATGGTTGCGGTAGCGGTACTTCTCGGGCAATCCCTCATAATCTTCTTGCGAAAACGCTGCTAATGCGACAGCGCCATTCGGCTTCCGCGGCACCTCCCACGCGCCATCGCGGTACAAGGCGAGCTTTTCGTGTCCTGCATCAGCATAGGTTAGCGTGCCGGTCGAGATCTCGAACACGCCCAGCCATGCGGTGGTGAACATGTCGCCATCGTTTTTCTCCGACAAGTCGGCATTGGCGTGCATGAGCACCTTGGCAGGATCGAGGTTCGAAAGCGCCTCCATCTTGATGACGGCCTTCGACAGCATCATGAACAATGCCGCCGGCACTCCCTTGCCGCTCACATCGGCTACGACAAGGGCGAGATGGTCGTCGTCGACCATGAAGAAGTCGTAGAAGTCCCCACCCACTTCCCTGGCGGGTTCCATGCTCGAGAACAGCTCGAATTCCTTGCGCGACGATATGACGCGCGTGATGGTGGGCAACACGTTCGCCTGCACTTCGGCGGCCATGTCGAGGTCGGATTGCAGGGCCATCAACGACGTCTTCAAGGCACCGACCGTCAGGTTTATGTCGTCGGAAAGCGATGCGAGCTCCGTCGTGTCGCGCACGTCGACCTCGACGTTGAGATCGCCTTGCGTTATCTCGGCCAATTGAGTGGTCATCCGCCTGATTCCACGCACGACAACGTGCTTGGCAACGAAATGTATGACCAGGAACAGCGCGGCGAAGACGATCACTTCCATCAGCGCCACGATGAGCAACGAAGCATCGCGTGATGAATTCGCCTCGGAAACCGGCATAAGGGCGATGATGCGATAGCCCTCCACCTCGCGTTGAAGAGCGAAGCATTCCTCGCCGTCGAACGTCGCATTGAACAGTCGACCGTTATCCACCGCTTGCGCATCGGTTATGAGCTTCGCATTCGATTCAGCCGAAACGCCTCCGCGCGCGCTGATGACAGAACCCGCCTCGTCGATGACAACGAGCTCGCCGGTCTGTCCCACATGCCTGTTTTTCACAGCCGACTGCACCTGGGCGGACAAATCGTCGACGAAGTTTCGTGCATCGTAGCCCACCTGCACGAACCCATCCGCAACAGAAACGCCGGCGTACTTGCGAGACGTTCCGGCATCGTAGGAGATAGGCTGGTATGACTGCACGAATTGCTGCTGACCGCGATGTGGCAACAGCACCAAGAACTCGGCGGATTGCGCACCCGACGCCATGTCGAAACCCATGAACACAGGTTCAGTGCTCGCGACGATGAACCCGTTTGCATCGACGACGTTGATCTCGGCTACGTCAAGCTCGGCAGCAAGGCGATTGCAGTCCTCGTTAGTGGCATCAGCCACTGAAGGAAGTGCGGCTGCTGCGAGCCGCGTGAGCTCGAGCAAGTTGTTATCCGATGCGTCGACGATGGCCTTTTCAGCATCATCGACGCTCAGCGCAAGCGTTTCGGTCGTGTCGGAAAGGGTACGGTTCGTTTGCACGGCCGCCGTGAAACCCACGGTGACGAAGAACGCCACCACGATGGCGATGAGCATGCGCGTGTGCAAGATGCGCACGACATTGCGCTTGCCCGCAGGCGTCAGCAGGGGTTCGCGAGCCAGCAGATGGAGCGCAAACGACGAGAGCAGCGTGGAGAAGCCAACGCATAGAGTCATAGGAATTACGCAGGCCTGCACGACCGTGAACGCCCTCGCCGCTTGGTCGAAGTTCGTCATGAAGACGAGCAGCAGGTGCATCACCTCGACCACGACTCCGGTGGCAAACGCAAACGACAAATTGGGAATGTGGTAGTTGAACACGTATTTGCGAAGGGCAGCCGCGTACACACCTGCGAAGATGGTGCCCAAACTGCACGCCAAGCGGGTGAACTCGCCTGCGCCCCACAGCACCGCGAACCAGCGCTCTACCCCGCCGATGACACCGGCGATGATGCCGGCAGGTCCCCCGAAGAACAAGCCAGCCGCAAGCGGCGCGGCATCGCGCACGTTCATCGTGGCACCTTCGACGGAGATGCCCGCTTCGGTACCGTAGATGGCGATGAGGCCGAACACCACGCCCACGATGACCTGCCAACCCTTTTCGGGAAGGCGCGAAACGCCCGTGCGCTTCCGAAGCAGCGTGAGCACGACGCATGCCACCACAGGTAATAAAGTGGCTACCGCGAACTGCGCAACAGTAACTATGTTCATGAACCAGGCAATCCTCTCGGAAAACGTCGTGCTTTTTAATTATAAATGTATCTGAGGAAATCTGTCTGTTTTGTCATCCCAAGCGGAGAGGCCGCAGCGGAAACCGTTCGTCTCGCAGCTGCAGGACGAACGGTTCCCATCACGGCCTTCGGACCCGGAGCGTCTCCGAGGCCCCTGCAACGTCCAGGAACGCTATTCTTCGAAGCCGATCGCATCGAGGGCGTCGCCGCAGCGCTTGCAAACCGCCGGATGGCTCGCGTTCCCGCCGAGTTCGCGGTAGTTCCAGCAACGCGGGCACTTCTCCCCCTCTGCGGGCAGCACCTCGCATGCGTAATCGCTGCCGCCGACGATCTCGACGCCGCTCACGAAGAGCAGCTCTTCGGACACGGCCGCATCGTATGCCTCGACCTGCGTCAACGCGTCCATCGGCACCGTGACGACCACGCGCGCCTCCTGGCTCTTGTTGACCTCCTTGGCGCCGCGGGCTTCCTCAAGCGCTTTCGTGACGACCTCGCGCACGCCCATGGCAACGGCAAAGGCCTCCATGTCGGCGCGCCCGTCGTCAGCCGGAAGCGCGGGCACAAAATCCTCGCGCACAGGCCAACCGGCAAGCTGCACGCTGAACGGGCGCCCGTCGGCACGAAGCGCCTCGGGATAATGCTCCCACACCTCGTCACACGTGAACGACAGAATCGGCGAGAGCACGCGCACGAGCACCTCGAGCACGTTCACGAGCACCGTCTGCACGGCTCGGCGACGCGGCGAATCGGGCGCTTCGGAATACAGGCGGTCCTTCGTCACGTCCATGTAAACGCTCGACAGCTCGTTCACGAAGTCGTAGCACGTGCGGTAAACGGTCTGGAACTTGTAGGCATCGTACGCCGCCTCGCAATCGCGCAACAGCGCATACGACTTGGCCAGCACGTACTTGTCGATCGGCTCGAGGTCGTCCCACGATGCGACGAGCTTATCTTGGCCGAAATCGTCGAGGTTCCCGAGCAGGTTGCGCAACGTGTTGCGGAACTTGCGGTAGGCGTCGGATACCTGCTTCAGGATGTCGTCGGAAATGGAAACGTCGTGGGAATAGTCGGCCGACGACACCCACAGGCGCAAGACGTCGGCCCCGAAGTTCGACATGACATCGGCCGGGTCCACTCCGTTGCCCTTCGACTTCGACATCTTCTCGCCGTTCTCGTCGACCGTGAAGCCGCAGTGCATGACCGACTTGTAGGGCGGCACCCCATACGCGCCCACACTCGTGAGCAGGGACGACTGGAACCAGCCGCGATGCTGGTCGGAACCTTCCAGGTACATCTCGGCCGGGAAGTGGAGCCCTTCGGACTCGCGGTGCTTGCACACGCTCGTATGCGACACGCCCGATTCCCACCACACGTCGAGGATATCCTTCTCGGGGCTTATGTCATCCACGCCGGCACCGCAATGCGCGCAGCGCGTGTCGGCGGGCAGGTATTCGGAGGGTCGCTTGGTGAACCAGGCGTCGGCGCCCTGCTCGTAGAACAGCTCGATCACGGCATCAAACGTGGCCTCGGTGGTGACCGTTTCGCCGCACTTGTCGCAGGTGAACACGGGAATGGGCACGCCCCATGAACGCTGGCGCGAGATGCACCAGTCGGGGCGGTCGGCCACCATCGCGCCGATGCGGTTCGACGCCCAAGCGGGAATCCACTCCACTTCGCCTTCAATCGCCTTGCTCGCCGCCTCGCGCAGGCCCGTGTCGTCCATGCTCACGAACCACTGGTTCGTCGCCCGGAAGATGACCGGCTCGTGGCAGCGCCAGCAATGCGGGTAGCTGTGGTTGATGTCCTCGTGCAGGATGAGCATGCCGCGCTCGCGCAGCCACTCGATGATCACGGGATTCGCCTCGTTCACCTCCATGTCCGAGAACGGGCCGCCCGTGCCAAGCCCCTCGCCTTCGTAGAAGCGGCCGTCGTCGTCGACCGGCATGATGACCGGCACGTCGAACTTCATGCCCGCCAGGTAGTCGTCGACGCCGTGGCCGGGAGCGGTGTGCACGATGCCCGTGCCGTCTTCCATAGTGACGTAGTCGGCGTAGATGAACACGCCTTCTTCACCCTGATCGGCGAAGATGGGCTGCTTGTAGCGGTTGCCCGCGAGCTCGATGCCTGTAGCCTTGAAGCCCTCGACAACCTCAGCGTCTTCCCAGCCGAACTTCTCGACGAGCTTCTCCACAAGCGCCTCGGCCATGATGTAGGCGCGCCCGTCGTACGCGACCGCGACGTACGCTTCGTCGGGGTGCAGGATAACCGCGTCGTCGGCCGGCAACGTCCATGGCGTGGTCGTCCAGATCGCCACGTCGAGCTTGCCTTCCCAAGCTTCGAGCCCGGCTGGCATGGTGGTCATCTCGAAGCGCACGAAGATCGCGGGCGACACCTCGTCGCCGTACTCGATCTCGGCTTCGGCGAGCGCCGTGTGGCAATGCGAGCACCAATGGATCGGCTTGCGGCCGCGGTACACCGCACCGTCGAGGTACATCTTCTTGAACACCTCCACGTTGCCCGCCTCGTAATTCGGCAGGAACGTGAGGTACGGATGCTCCCAGTCAGCGTTCACGCCCAGGCGCTTGAAGCCGTCGCGCTGCACGTCGACGAAGCGCTCGGCCCATTCACGGCACAGCTCGCGGACCTTCGATTGAGGAAGCTCGCGCATCTTCTCGGTGCCGAGCTTCTTTTCCACCTCGTGCTCAATCGGCTGACCATGGCAATCCCAGCCGGGAATGTAGGGCGAATAGTAACCGCGCTGGGCTTTCGACTTTATGACGAAGTCCTTCAGGATCTTGTTGAACGCATGCCCGATGTGGATGGGCCCGTTCGCATACGGGGGGCCGTCGTGCAGCACCCAGGGATCGCCGTCCTTGTTCGCTTCGAGCACCTTCCAGTAAAGCCGCTCTTCTTCCCACTTCGCAAGCCGCTTCGGCTCGTTTTCGGGCAAATTGCCCCGCATCGGGAAGTCGGTCTTCGGCAGATTCATCGTGTCTTTGTACGCGTTCGCCACAGTACCCTCTTTCAGTTGTAGACGTAAACCTAATAAGTATAGACGAACAAGGGTGCCGCTGGAAGTTGGGGAAACGTGTCTTCACCGCCAACGTGCGACGCTTCACGTCAGACGCGGTCTGTCGCTTCCGCGGGTGGGGTTCGGCGCTGGCGCGCGGCGGGCGGCACGAGTGCCGCCCCTACGGGGGTGGTTGCCCTATGGCCAGGGGCTGCCGGCTGCAGACGAACGCGTCCGCACCGGCTTCCTGGTT
>JAFUBE010000115.1 GCA_017460365.1 Eggerthellaceae bacterium | reverse complement strand
TTCCCCACCTTCACCTTCTGAATCGAAAGGATGGCAAGCATGAGCAGTATCGAGGAGCAGGAATATTGGGTGCCGGAGCATGTGCTCGAGTATTTGCGCTCGTTGGGGTTTGTGCTTCCCATCGAGGCTATGGAGGGGTATATCCGCACGTGGCACGCATGGATGAGCGCGACCGGGGACTTCTACGACTATCGCGACACCGATGGATTCGGAAGGATTTACGAGGTTCACCGACGGTCCATCCATCCGGCTATGCGCGTGTGCCAGGAATGGGGATCGCTTCTCCTGAACGACAAGACGCAGGTTGTCTGCGAGGGGCAGGCCTGCACGGAGTGGCTTTCCGAATTCTTTACGAAAACCGGGTTCATGCCGCAGGCGCAGAACACAGTCGTGCGGGCCTTCGGCATGGGGACCGGGGCCTGGGCGCTCTGGGTGGACGCGGATGCGCGGAAGGTTCGTATCAGGCATTACGACGCCAGGATGGTGATTCCGCTCACATGGGACGAAGAGGGGGTGTCGGAATGCGCCTTCGTCACCCGCGCTTTCTATCGCGGCAAGGCTTTCGACCAGCTGCAGATGCATCTGAGAGGCGGTTTGGGAATGAAAGCTTCACCTTCCACACCTTCACATGGAAATGCTGGTTCGGCTTCGCCTTCTGAACCTTCACCTTCCCATGGAAACGCGGGCACTTACAGAATCATCACCGTGCTGTTCGACGAGGATGGCAACATCGTCGAGCCTGTGGGCGTGTGCGCGGAATACGATACCGGCAGCGCTTTCCCCACCTTCTCCATCGTGAAACCGGCTGTCGACAACACGCGCGTGGACATGAGCCCGTATGGCCAATCGGTGTTCGCCGATGCCGTCGACGCCATCCAGGCTGTTGACGTGGCTTTCGACGCGCTCATCAACGAGGTGGACGTGAGCAAGATGAGGATCTTCCTCTCGGACGTGCTCTTCGACAAGGAGACCTCGGGCACCGGCAAGAAGGTCACCATCCCGTTCGGGAAGAATGACTGCACCGTCTTCCGCAAGGTCATGAGTACGGAGGATATGATCCAGGACTTCGCGCCTGCGCTTCGCACCTCCTCGCAGTCCGAGGCCTTCCGCATCGCCCTCCAGATGCTCGGCGACCTTTGCGGTTTCGGCATCTCGTACTTTGACTTGGACGAATCGCGGGGGTACGTCAAGACCGCGACCGAGGTGTCGAGCGACAACAGCGCGCTCATGCGCAACATCGCAAGGCACGAGCACGCTCTGGAAGTGTCGCTCGCCAACATCAGCCATGCGGTGCTGCATTGCGCGCGGACGTTCGGGGAAAGCCTTCCCGACGAGGGGAACGTGGCGGTGACGTTCGACGACAGCATCATCACCGATACCGCCGCAGAAAAGCGGCTGGCCATGGAGGAAGTTGGCGTCACCTTGCACCCGTACGAATACCGGATGCGCTTCTACGGGGAGGACGAAGCCACGGCCCGCAGGCGCGCCGAAGGGCTCGGGGCGCCGGGCGGTTCTGATAAGATTGCCTGAAATGAACGGAGCAGAACGGAAGGCGGACATGGAGCTTGTGGACGGCGCGCCCTACCTGGAAGAGGTCAAGGGGCTCATACGGGAGTACACCGAGTGGCTGGGGCGGGACCTCGCTTTCCAGGGGCTAGAAAGCGAGCTAGAGCACGTCGGGGAGAAGTACCTACCGCCCGAGGGCCGGCTCGTGGTGGCCGTAGACGAGCGCGGTGCCGTCTGTGGATGCGTCGCCTATCACCGCCTGGACGCCACCACGGCCGAGATGAAGCGCCTGTACGTCAAGCCGGAGGGGCGCGGCCATCGCCTCGGCGAGAAGCTGACCCGGCGGATCATGGAGCTAGCGCGCGAGGACGGCTACGAGCGCATGGTACTCGACACCGTGGCACCCCTGGAGGCCGCCGTGTCGCTGTACCGCAAGCTCGGCTTCGAGGAGGTCGAGCCGTACTACCACAACCCGTTCGAGGACGTCATCTACTTCGGGATCGACCTGTAGCGGGCGACAGCGGGTTTGCGCTTCCTGTGCGTGGCGGACGCGAGCCTCGCGCCTCTGCTGCGCCACGGGCCGCCCGCCATTGCCGCTGCCACCTGCGCCTACCCGAGATAACGTAGCATCCCACGCGCCCCCACCTGCGGGCTGGAGCGGTGCCAGGACTGCCGTGACCCCTGGGACGCACGGCGCGAAGCCGACCACCTTGCGAGCTGCCGTGAGCACGGGCCCGGCGCTGCGTAGCGTGTGAAGCCGGGCACCGGACAAGACGCGAAGCGGCTTGGCTGGTCGGCGGAACACGCGGAGCAGCG
>JAFUBE010001024.1 GCA_017460365.1 Eggerthellaceae bacterium | reverse complement strand
TAGGCGTAGGCGTCGTTGCGGGTCATGACGCCGTCGACGTAGGCGGCGTACTGGCGGTCGGCGGCGGGGTCGCCCATGGTCAGCCCGTACAGCTCGTGGAACTCCTCGATGCCCATCAGACGCTCCGTCATTCGCTCGACCTCGCTCTCTCGGCGGTAGCCCTCGGCAAGCACGTACAGCCAGGCGGCCAGCTCGTCGCCGGCCAGCGCATCGCTGGCACCATTATACCGCGCGGCCACCTTGTCGAGCGCTCGCGTAGCCTTCCGCCGCCGGCGCAGTCGGCGAAGTCATGGCCAAATACATCAATGAAAATGATCCATCTGCCATGGTAAAATTACGCCATGTGCATCAATTTATAGTCTCGACCAGGAGATACTCAGAATGGCGAAGGAATACCTACCCCGTACGAGCGACGCGAGATTGACGCTTCAGCTTGAAGCATCGGGCGCAGTGCTCGTGGAGGGGCCAAAGTGGTGCGGCAAGACCACGAGCTGCGAACGGTTCGCGAGAAGCGCGCTGTACCTGCAAAGCCCTGCAGACAGGGCGCGTAACCTGCAGCTAGCCGAGCTCGCACCGCAGAGCCTCCTGGCCGGCGAGGTCCCCCGGCTGCTCGACGAATGGCAGGACGCCCCTCAGCTCTGGGACGCCGTGCGCTACGAGGTTGACCGCCGAGGCGAGCCTGGGCAGTTCATGCTCACGGGCTCGACGGTGCCGCCCGACAAGAGCGACATCCACCATTCGGGCACGGGCAGGATCGCCCGCATGCGCATGCGGACCATGTCGCTGTGGGAGTCGGGAGACTCCACCGGTGGCGTCTCGCTCGGCGGCATGTTCGACGGCACGCCGCTTCCGGTAACGGAATGCGCCGACGGCCTGGAAGAGCTCGCCTACCTCGTCTGCAGGGGAGGCTGGCCCTCATCGCTCGGCCTGTCGAGACGGGCGGCCCTGCATCAGGCGTTCAACTACCTCGACGCGATCGCCGAAGAGGACGTTTCGCGCGTCGACGGCGTAAGGCGCGACGCGCACACTGCGCGCACGCTGCTCAGGTCATACGCGCGCATGGTCTCTTCCCAGGGAAGCTACGCAAGCATGCGCGCCGACATGGCCGTCGGCGGCACTCCGATCGCCGAGAACACGTTTTACGACTACGTCAGCGCACTTCGCAGGCTGTTCGTCATCGAGGACCTGCCAGCGTGGAATCCGAACCTGCGCTCGAAAACAGCCGTGCGCACGTCGCCGACGCGCCATCTATGCGACCCTTCGGTCGCCGTCGCCGCGCTCGGCGCCAGCCCCGAGGAGCTCATGAACGACCTGAACACGTTCGGCCTGCTGTTCGAGAGCATGGCCGTTCGCGATCTATGCTGCTACGCGTCCGTACTCGACGGAGAGGTGCTCCACTACCGCGATAAATCGGGACTCGAAAGCGACGCTGTCGTCAGGTTGCGCAACGGTCGCTACGGCCTGGTGGAGGTGAAACTGGGAGGCGAGAGCGCCATCGAGGAAGGTGCTTCCAACCTGAAGACGCTAGCGGACCGCGTTAACGCGGACTCGGTCGGCGCACCGGCGTTTCTCATGGTGATCATCGGCGTCGGGAACATGAGTTACCCCCGCACCGACGGCGTGTCCGTGGTGCCGCTGCGTGCCCTCAGGCCCTAAGCAAGCACTGATTTGTTCGTGGGAGCGATTTCCTGATCACCCTGCGAAACGAGGGGTTAAACCAGCGTTTACCTGAATGCCGGCCTCTTCGCGCGCGTTCCCTGGCCTAGTTCGCCAGGGCGCGGACCTTGGCGATGGTGGACTCGTCGGCGCCGGAGTCGGCCAGGACGGCCACGACGTCGGCCAGCGTCTGGGCTCGGCCGTCGTCGCGGCCGTAGGCGTAGGCGTCGTTGCGGGTCATGACGCCGTCGACGTAGGCGGCGTACTGGCGGTCGGCGGCGGGGTCGCCCATGGTCAGCCCGTACAGCTCGTGGAACTCCTCGATGCCCATCAGTCGCTCCGTCATTCGCTCGACCTCGCTCTCTCGGCGGTAGCCCTCGGCAAGCACGTACAGCCAGGCGGCCAGCTCGTCGCCGGCCAGCGCCTCGCTGGCGCCATTATACCGCGCGGCCACCTTGTCGAGCTCGCACACGACCAACGCGACCTTGTCGCGCCCGGGGACGGGGCCGCCCCCGCGCTCCCAGCACATGCGCCCGAGGGTGACGGCCTGGGGGCCGGCGAACACGGTCCAGCCCTGCACGAGCGATATCACCACGACCTGGGGCAGGTTCCGGTAGTACGGGTCCTCGCCACGCCGCACGCGCCTGGCCAGCAGGCTCGCGGCGTAGTAGGTCATCTTGCTCTCGACGTCGACCCGCATCGTCTGCGCCTCGAGGTCGATCACGCGCCCGTCGCTCACGAGCAGCACGTCGACGCTCGGGGCCTTCAGGCCCACCACGTTCGGGATGGCCACATCGGAGCCGATCTCGTCGATGCGCTCGATCTCGGGCAGCCCCACGTGCCGCAGGACCGCGTTGACGAAGGGCATCGTAACGGCGCGCGAGTCCTCGCTGCCGAATATCCGTTTGAACGCCCAGTCGTAGAGCGGGGTGTACCTCGTGTAGCCCGGTTCCGCCATCTTCGCGTCCTTCCTCTGCCGCCGGTCCCAGGCCCAGCATACGCTTCGAACCTTACAGTCGAACCGTCGGGGACACGTCGCGCTTCTCCCGGTTTTGCGACGGGGATTCGGCGCGTTTTCCACGGCGAGATACCGGAAGGGTCTGGCAGCAAGCGGGGCAACGGTGAGGCGGAAGCGCCTGGGACCTGACCCTTGGCGGCGCGCGGGAACAGTGAGACGCCCCCGGCGGGGCG
>JAFUBE010001023.1 GCA_017460365.1 Eggerthellaceae bacterium | reverse complement strand
GGCCAAGGCCGGTCAGCAACCACGAACCACGGCACGAGACGGGCTCGTGGCACGACCACTACTCCGGCTCGCACGGGGATTCCCCCTCGCACCAACACTCGGTCAGCCACGACAGGGGCGGCTGGCCCCGGTGAAGCAAAAAAGGGGCATCGGCTTCGGGCCCGATGCCCCATCATGCCATCCCGGAACCGAAGCGGTGGTAGTGTACTACGTCGAGCAGCGATTTCGTGCCGTCGAGGGCTTCACGCTCCGCGGTGCAAAAAGGATGCGCCCGGGAAAACACCGGGCGCCCTTCTTTCCAGCGATACGATTGAAACAGGTGCTCACTACTGCGGAGGGAGCTGGCCATTGCCGGGGTTGCCACCACCAGCATTGTAATCCTTGATGGTCTTTGCAGCCCAGACGATGCACGCGGCGAAAACCAAGCTTGCCAGGCTCGAGAGGATAGATGAGAAGCCGCCGCCGCCCACTACTCCCAAAATGATGCCGATGATGTTGATCACCAAATCGATGATACCGAGAACGTAGGCGCCGCCGACCTTGCTGAAATCATTGGAGCCGCGAACTGAGAAGATTCCCAGCAAGAGCGTGAAGATTCCCGAGATGAGGACTACCGCGCCCGCGACGAGTGCCAGCCCCGTTACCGTGGCCGCAGCTTCCACGTCGGTCTGGCTCATCGTAGAGGCAGATGAAGCGAGGTTTCCAGCCAATATGCCTCCGCCGCCCATCGACATGATGCCGAAGATGATGCCCAAGGCGCCGATGACGATTGCTATGATGCCGAGGACCTTTAACGTGCTCTTTGCGTTGTTGATGTTCTTGTTCATTTTCAAATCTCCTTTCTTGGGCCACCGGACCCTGTTTCTCCAGCAGTGCCGCCGTCCAAAGGACGTTCTCACTATGATTATCCTCAAAGGGAAAGACGGACTATCTTAGTAAGGTGTTTCGTTTCGTGACGGGTTTTGCACTCGATTGTTCTTGACGAGTACGAGTATGTGCCTAAAATTAATTGGTTTAACCAAACAGCATTCTGGTTCAAGGCGAAAGAAGCCGTTCGCACGGAGGGATAAGGTAGCAAGGAGCTATGGCAAATCATTTCGGAGAAACTCTGCGTCGTTTGAGGGCCGAAAAGTGCCTTTCCCAGCAGCAGGTTGCAAACCGGCTGCACGTGACCCGCTCGGCAGTCGCGAACTGGGAAATAGGGCACCGATTGCCCAACGCCGCCATGATCTCCCAAATCGCCCGGGTGCTCAACGCGGACGCGGCATTGCTGCTCGCGGCTGCAGACGAGTCCCACGATGCCCCGAACGTCCTGCTGGTGGACGACAGCCCCATTGCCCTCGAGGGGGGTCTCCCCGTTTTGCGGGAGGCGCTTCCGGGCGCGAACGTCGTCGGTCTCGCGAGCCCAGCGGAGGCTGTGCGCTATTTTAAGAGCAACCCGGTCGCGCTGGCGCTTCTGGATATCAAGATAGGCAGGACCAACGGGCTCGACCTATGCCAGGAGCTCCTGCACATCAGGCCGAATGCCAACATTGCCTATATCACGGCATACCCGGAGTATTCCCTCGACGCGTGGAACACCGACGCCTGCGGTTTTATACTTAAACCGTTGGAGGTGGAAGCAGTCCGCAAGCTTATTCCCAAGCTGAGGCGTCCTGTCCGAGGGCTACTGTGATAGCGGAACAGTATTTCTATGCAGCACTGGATATGTCCGCGCTCCTGTTCGGTGCGTTTGGGCTGGTATTGCTCTACATCGCCCGCGACGTCGAGCGATGGCCAAGGGGCTTGTGCGTCGCCATCCTCATATCGACGATTGCCTGTGCGGCAGTAGGCCTTTTGGGAAACGGCGCCGCACAAGCCGACGTGTCGTACGCGTCCGTGCTTGCTCTGAGCCTTGCCGAAACGCTGGTAGCCCCGATTCCCTCCTTGTTCGTGTTCGCGTATTTCGTCTACTGCAGCGGGAGAGACTTTCGAACGAATGCGGTTGTGCGCATCGAATGTGCGCTGACCGGCATCCTGATCGTTGCGGGGTGTCTGGCGAAGCTGAGCGGGGAAGCGCGCATCGTTGCTGGTCAAGATCCCCATTTCGGGCCATGGATTGCCCTGACGTTCGCCTCGATAGCCGCGCTTACGGCAATCAACCTCGTAACGCTTGTCCGGTACTGGAAAGACATAACGAACGTACAGGGCTTCATGTTCCTGGCCTGCTTTCTCGCGGCGCCGTCCATTCAGGTCATTCTCGTGGAGCTGCTTCTTTCGATTGGCCTGGTCCGTCGCTACTTGGACCAGAAGGAAGAGGCCGCGTAGGAACGAGCGCGCGTCGCTGTCCTGCAGATGCGGCCCCATTTCATCCACAACACGCTGACAAGCATCTACTACCTCATCGCCAAGGACTCCGAGAAAGCTCGGCAGACCACGCTGGACTTTTCCCGCTACCTGCAGAATAACTTCGAGGCCATCGCGGAAGAGGGCACGATTCCCTTTGAAAAGGAGCTGGAGCACACGAAGGCGTACCTCGCGGTGGAGCAGGCCTGCTACGAGGGGCGGGTGTTCGTGGAGTTCGACACGCCAGTCACGTCATTTAACATTCCGCCCCTCACGCTGCAGCCCATCGTAGAGAACGCCGTCAAGCACGGCATGGACCCGGATTCGGAGCCGCTGCACGTCTCCGTCGCCACGCGCGATCTGGAGCGCGGCGTGCAGATCACCGTGGAGGACAACGGCCCGGGCTTCACGCCGCCCGATGACGAGGAGCCCCACTTCGCCCTCGACAACGTTTGCAAGCGGCTGAAAGCGCAGTGCGGCGGCACGCTTGAAATCGCAGCCCGCGAAACAGGCGGCGCAAGGGTGGTAGTTTTCATCCCCCGGGAGTCCAAAAGGTAAGCATGCCGTCGAATATCACAGGGCGTGACACATAAGAAGGCCGAAGGCAATGCCCTATTTCCTGGCATGAAAAGAGGGTTGTAACATTGCTTCTGTTACAACCCCTTTTCTGCGTTCAGGAGAAGGCGTGCTCATTCACATCATCGGCATATCGCAGAACTCACCATCGACGCAACGCATTGCTCATCGGCAATACATGGAAACGTAATTATCAAAGCACGTCGTATACAGGCATACAACATGAAGGCGGTCGAGAAGAGTTTTCGTAAGGCGCTAGACCAGTCTGACTGTTTCATCTTCGACTCCTGCAGGATGAAGGAGATTGTCGGAAGACAAGCTGGAGAAGTAGCGCTATCTCAAGGATTCGAAGAGCGAGGAGCGCTTGAACAAGCAGACCGACATCAAGTACCACTACTCGGAAGAGTTGATGGCGTTCCTCGATCTGCTCACTAACCCGTCGCGTACGATACTGACCGGCGTGGGCGGCGCTGGCGCGTCCCGCTTCAAGCACATCGTGGAAATCGACGGCCGCTACCGCCGCCTCGTCCCCGATGAGTTCGACCGGCTTCGAGGATTCCCGAAGGGTTGGCCAAACGACGTCATGAGCGACGGTCACCGTTCGTCCTGCACGGGAAACGCCCTAGTTGTCGGCATACCGCACCGAATCGGATGCGAGCTTGCGAAGAGGGCGTGGTTTGGGAAAGCTTGGCCGCGTTCGCGGAAAGCCGTTGCCGCCATCGCATCGTTTGAAGGTGTTCTGCTGTGCCCCGGGCCATTGCCACCACCACCTGCTCACGTCAACGGAGCTCGGGCCGCAGCCCACGCGCCCCCACCTGCGCGCTTACGCGGGGCTGCCGTGCCCCCTGGGACGCACGGCGCATGGAAGCGCCACTGGGCTGCCGTGAGCGCGGCCCCGCCGCTGCTCCGCGTGTTCCGCCGACCAGCCAAGCCGCTTCGCGTCTTGTCTGGTGCCCGGCTTCACACGCTACGCAGCGCCGGGCCCGTGCTCACGGCAG
>JAFUBE010001022.1 GCA_017460365.1 Eggerthellaceae bacterium | reverse complement strand
CGCGGCCTGCTCGCGGCCGCGCTTCTCCGCCTGGTACATGCCGCTGTTCCACTCCATCTCGGAGTCGAGCCAGCGGGCGAAGTCGCGCTCGAGCTCGGGGTCGTCGAGCGCGTAGCCGTACTCGCGGGCGAAGCTCGCCATCGCGTCGAACCTCTCGCTCATCTCGCAGACCTCCTCCTCGTTCGCGTAACCGGACCCGAGCAGGTACAGCCACGCGCGCAGCTCGTCGCCGAGCACCTCCTCGGTCAGCTCATTATACATCCGCCGGAACTTGGCCATCTCGACGACGACGAACAGCGGGTTGCCGCGCCCGGGCAGGCGCCGGCCGCCGCCCTCCCAGAAGATGCGCCCGGCGTTCTAGCAGGGCGCCGGGCGGGCTGGCGTTGCGGATCGGCGCTCGATCGGCTGGAAAGCGTCGGCGCGGCTGCTGGGGCAAAGACCTGGCCTCTGTAAACTTCCCTATTAAGGTTCTTATGACTTCCCAATTATGGTCTTATATGCTTCCCGATTACGGTAAATATGGAAGTATAGAATTGCAGATGATACCGCGCGCGATAAGCAAGTTCACGGCTGACAACGCATCGTGGTTTCCTGTCGTTTCGGTGACCGGGCCTCGCCAAAGCGGCAAGTCCACGCTGGTGCAGAACCTGTTCGGCGATTACGACTACGAGAACCTGGAGCTGCCCGGCGTCCGTCAAATCGCGCGTCAAGATCCCGTGGGCTTCATATCCGAGCGTCCGCACAAGCTCATCGTGGACGAGGCCCAGTTGGCTCCCGATCTGTTCAGCGTCATACAAGTCGAATCCGACCGAAGCGGGGAATCCGGGCAATACGTGCTGTCAGGATCGCAGAACTTCCTCATGAGGAAGCAGATAACGCAATCGCTGGCCGGTAGGGTGGGCATGGTGAAGTTGCTCCCGCTCTCGTATGAGGAGCTCGTCGGATCGGGGAGGGCCCTGTCGGCAGACGAGTTCGCGCTGCGCGGGGGCTATCCACGGCTGTACGCCTCCGACATTCCGACGGGTATCTTCTTCAGGAACTACGTTGAGACGTACATCGAGCGCGACGTTACAGGCCTAATCGACGCCGGCAACCTGCAGACGTTCAAAACGTTCCTTACGCTGTGCGCTCAGTCCGTCGGATCACTGCTCAACGTCACGCGGCTTGCGGCCGATGCGGGCGTCTCGACGAAGACCGCTCGCTCGTGGCTGTCCATACTCGAGGCGAGCTACATTGTGTTCAGGCTGGCGCCCTACCAGGCCAACTTGCGAAAGCAGCTGACGAAGACCCCCAAGCTCTACTTCTTCGACACGGGGCTCCTCTGCCACCTCCTAGGCGTGTCTGGCGACGTGCAGCTGCGGGACAGCCAGTACCGAGGCGCCGTCTTCGAGAACATGGTGATCGTGGAGGCGTACAAGCGCCGCAACAATGCCGGCTGCGAGCCCCAGCTGCGCTTCTACCGCGACGACAGCAAGATCGAAGTCGACCTAGTCGACCTGACCGACCCGCGCTCGCCCGAATTGGTGGAAGCGAAGTCGTCTCGCACGTACAACAGCTCCTTCACCAGGCACCTTTCGGCTGTGGGGAAGCTTCTCGGGATACCGCCCGAGTCCCAGCACGTCGTCATGCGGGCGGATGCGAAGCGCGCGGTGTCAGGCGTGAGCGTGTGGCCGGCCGAAGAGTGGCTCTGCCGGTAGGGCGCCCGTACGCCGGCGGCGATCTCCCGCTTCGCTCGGGATGACAGGCGGGGCGCATTTTTTGACAGCCTGGGGATAATGCGCGGCTTACCCGCCGATAATGCATCGGCCGGCTCGCTGCATGCTTGGCCCTTTCCATGCGCGTCGCGCGCTTCCTGCCACGGCGGGTTGCCCATCGGCGATAATCGCGCGATGCGCATGGAAAGGGCGGGGCGATCGAATCTGGGCACTGCCCCGCATTTCCTGTCCTGGCAGGTCCCTCTGCGGAAAATAGCGATGCGGCTTCGCCGCTGCGAATGAACCCGTGCCGCCAGGCGCGGATTCTTCCATAGCCGCGCAAGCGGCGTCACTGTTGTAGGTCCTCTTGGCGTGCACGGGCAAGACGGCGGAACGATCGAGGAAGTTTCTAGGAAGCGCTCCCGGACTGCCGACGTGCTCCCCTGTGTCGAACGCAGGAAATCGTCGACCTGCTGCTTGAGGTTGTCCACATGATGCCTCAGCATGAAATCCACGATGTTGCCGGCATCGGCGGAATCGGCCAGGCTGCAGGCCCGCTCGTAAGCCTTCTTCAGGTCGAGGTTCATCAGCTGTTCGACCAGGGGCCTATCGGGGCTTATGCCCTCGTCGAATAGAAGCTGGTTTTCGATTTCCGTCACCGTGGAACCCTCGATGGCGGTTGAATTAGTGATGATGGAGTACAGGTACAGCTTGTCGTAGTCGATCTGCCTGCCTATTCCGAGGCGCTCGTAGTCGGCGATTGCCTGTTCCAGCTCGGTTGGTATTTCGGGTTCCTCGTCGGTTAGCTGTACCTGCTCGATTGCACACGGCTTTGGCGCTTGCGGGCAAAATGCCGTCTCGCGCGGAGGCCGACCCGCATGTGGCGATACCCCGCATCCCCTGTCGAATATGTCTGCCTGGGTTCTAGTCGCCGGCGGTGGCGCGGGCGACGACGGCCTCGTCGACGCCGAGCTCGCGCAGCCTGGCGGCGATCTCGCGGGCGG
>JAFUBE010000114.1 GCA_017460365.1 Eggerthellaceae bacterium | reverse complement strand
GCTTTCCAGGAAGCTTTGATCGAACCATGATGCCCTTTGCAGATGCTGACGGCGACTGACAACCCAATGCCGTAACCTTGCTGATTTTTATGGGATTAATCTTCGCGAGAAAAGCGATCAAAGAAGCGTTTGTAGTCTACGTTGGCTCCGGCAGCATAGTCGTTCGTGACCGAAAGCGTACATCCACGACCTAAAAGCGACGGAGCGAGGCGTCAGTCGATATGGCCGTTCGCGTCGCAGTATTTGATCGCGTTGTCGACGAGCAGGCACACCAGCTGCTCAATGACTTTATCGTTGCTGCGCAGCGATATGCCGTCGGCGATTTCGCTCGTCAGTTTCAGATCCTTGTTGAGCGCGGGTCCCTTGAACGACTCGACAGCATCGGCTATCACTTTCGTCACGTTCACCTCTGAAAGCGAATCGCCCGAAGAAGCTTGCTCGACGCCGCGGGCGATGGTCATGAGGTCTTTAACGAGCCCGTCAAGGCGGTCAACCTGGCGGATGGTCGACTGAGTCCACTCGGTCTCGCCCGACATCATCTCGGTAAGCTCAGTGTTCGCGCGGATTACCGCAATGGGCGTCTTCAGCTCATGACCTGCGTTGGTGACAAACTGCTGCTGGCGCTCGGCATTCTCGATTTCGGTGCGCACCGCCCGTTTCGAGAAGAAAAACACGCTGATGAACGTCACGAGCAAAGCCGCGATACTCAGAAGCGCCGTGTTCACGATGACGTCTCGCGTACTCGCGAGCTGAATCGAGCAATCGAGGAACACGAGCATGCTTCCATCGGCTGTCGCGCCTTCCTTGTACAGATAATTATTGTAACGGCCAAGCCCCGTGATGAACGACGGGTCTGCGGATATCTGAGCAATTTCCAGAGCTTCATCGCTCGTAATCGAACGTACATGCGACATGTCGACGTTGGTTACTGCACCTGCGTCGTCAAAGGAAATCGTGAAGAACCTGAGACCGTAACTGGCTTCCTCGTGGAACGGCCCACCACCGAAATTATCCTGGCGAGGAGTATCGCCGCCCGCATCGATGATGGCATCGATCGTGCGGTTAGCCTCGTTCGTCATCGCTCTGACATTCGATGCTATGGTAGTCGCGGCCATGAACACGATGACCACGAAGAAACTGGCCATAGCGATGGCGATGAACGTACGCCTCAGCTTTGCTATAGCCTTCGGCGTCATGAAGCGCCGCCCTCGCTCAGTTGGTAAGAGCCATCCCCCACGACCAAGGTGACCGAGGAATTCACTGCTTCGAGCTTGTTGTTCAGATAGCGAACGTAAAGCGCGACCGTGCTCGCATCGGCATCCGCGTCGTCGGGCCAGACGCGTCCGAGCAGAAAGTCGTCGGACAGATTGCGCCCGGGATTGAGGATGAACGTGCGCAACAACTCGAATTCGAGGTGAGATAGGCGAACACCATTGCTCGCTTTCATCTCGAACGTGGCGGAGTCGAGCGTGATGTCGCCGAACGAAAGGTTTCCCACTCCGTAATCGGTATTGCGCCGCGCGAGCGAGCGGACGCGCGCGACGAGCTCTTTCATCGCGAAGGGCTTGGGAAGGTAATCGTCGGCCCCGGCTTCGAGCCCTTCGACGCGATCGTCGACTTCGGCTTTGGCGGTGAGCAAAAGCACCGGGGTGACGTTTCCTTCCGCACGCATGTCGCGCAGAACCTCGATACCGCTTTTGCCTGGCATCATGATATCGAGGATTACCAGGTCGAACGCCTCTCGTGAAAGCGCGTCGGAAGCGGTTGCGCCATCATAGAACGAGACGACCTCAAACCCCTCGTGTTGGAGTATGGCGCTCACCGCGCGGTTCAGGTCTTCAGTATCTTCCGCAAAAAGAATCTTGGTTGGCATGAAATCCTCTTCCTCACCCGTGACCGGCAAATCCGTGCTTACGACTCCTCCAATATGAGATCGCGCAGCGACTGCATCGAAACATCGGTGGACGCGAGCTCGTCGGCGCATCGTTTGAGCTCGTCGATGATGAGCTTCTCGTTAGCCGGTGCTTCCTTCTTGTACTTCATGTGATGCTCGAGCGCAGCCCACGTGTCCATAGAGATGGTGCGCAGCTGAACCTCCACGTAGAAACCCTGCGTCTCGCCGCAGCCGACCGGCGCACGCCCGTCGGTCGTGCGCATGATGATGTGAAGGCTGCGGTACCCGTTGGGCTTCACGTTGCGAATGTAGTCCTTTTCCTCGACGATCTCGAACCCGGGAAGGCTGGCGAGGTGGTCGCGAACGAGGTAGACGTCGCTGCGGAACGCGCACACCACGCGCATACCGATTGAATCGAACAGTTCGACGAGCGCTGAGCGGGTCGTTTCGGGCAAACCCCTGCGACGGCATTTCTCGCGCATGGAGTCTTCGGCTTTGATGCGGGCTAGGCCATGCTCGACCGGATCGAACCCGGTTTCTTGCGTCATCCGCTCGCGCAACTCGGTGATTGATGCTGTAACTTCACGTCGTAGCGCTTCCAATTGGTCGCGATTCGCCCCGTATATCGATTCGCCCTCGATCGCCTCCATGCATCCTCCATCGCTTCTTTGCCTGCTTGGCGAACAATCGTAACACAAGGAAAAACAACGGTATGCCGGCATCGTGCAGCATAGGTAACGTTCGAGCCAAGCCGAAATAACATTTGGGAAACGCAACGTCGCGTAGCCGTCGAACGTCTCGCGACGAGGGTATCCGTATAGAATAAAGGTTTATTGGCTGGAGCGCCCCCGCTTCCCGTTGGGGCCGTATCAAAAGTCCAGCACGAGCCGATATCCGGCTTTGGCGAACATGGCAGGCCATCTTTGCCGGCACTCGCTCCGCCCGCGTGCCTCACGTGCTCCGCGGACGCCTTGAAAGGCGTCCCTACGGGGGTTACTTTACCAGCGGATCACACGGCTTTTGATACAGCCCCCGGTCCGCGCCAACGCCCCGGTTCGGGCCTGGCGGGAGGTGGGGCGCTTGCTTGAATGGTATACTCTCGTGAGTTGTAAATCCGGCTAAGGAGCGCTTTCATGGATGAGGTTTGGGAAGAGAAGGTCAAGGCGTATCGGGAATCCATCAAGCAGGAAAAACCCGAGCTCGATATCGCTTTGTTGTTTCGCATCCTCGACATCGTGAACGAGTCGAGCGAAGTAAAGGTGGCCATCGACCCGATCGGCGAAGAGGGCGATTGGTCGTCGAATGCGCCGACGTACGCAGTGACCGGCGTGACGAAGCTCGATGACGGACGGGTGGCCCTGCGCGCCGCAGACGAGCATCACGGAATCGAAGCGGGCGCCCTGTACAACAAGCTGAAGAAAGAGATGAAGCGCTCGACCGGCGAGAAGGTGCCCGTGCTGTTCGCGAAAGGCGAAACCGTAACCCAGCTGACCGACGTGTTTTCGCATGCGCTCGTGCGCGAGCAATGGGCTGGAATGCCCTTCGACCTCGTGCTCGCCGTGCGCCATTAACAAAGCGAGCGGAACCCATCCGCATCTGATGAACAGGGAAAACCCGCGCCCGATCTCACTCGTTGCATCGGGCGCGGGTTTTTCATGCTTGGAATGGCAGGCGCGTTTCCCCGTTGCTATTCGAAGGTGAGAATCTTGTCGAAGCCGGTCATCTTGAAGACGTCCATGACGTCGGGAACGACATTGCGGAACACGAGCGAGCCAGAGGTCGTAGCGCGCTTCTGCATGGCTACGATCACGCGCAAGCCGGCGGAAGAAACGAAGTCGCATTCCGCCATGTCGACTGCGATGTCGTTGACGCTCTTGCCGTACAGCTGGCCGGCAAACTCTTCGAGCTGCGGTGAAGTGTTCGTGTCGAGCCTGCCGACAAGCGCAATGACGTAAGGCGTGCCTTCTTCGATAACTTTGATTTCCATTTCCTGCACCTTTCTGTCCTGTTCCTCGTAGTTTAGAACATTATCATGTATCGGGTGTTTCCACCACATTCAAACAATTGTCTGAGCGATTCTTTACATGGCATTCCCCCTGCGAACGACGCGATGGCGACGCGTGACACTTCTCGTCAGACACGATCTGTCATTTTCGCAGAAAGACTTCCTATTTCGCGAATCTCACCGCGAAAATGGTAGATCGTGTCTGACGAGAAGTGTCACGCGTTGTGGGGTCTAGAATTTGTTGATGTCGGTCAGGACGAAGCGCGGGATGCGACGCAGGGCGATGACGCTCATGATGAAGGCGAGCACGGTGCTTCCCACGACACCGGCGGCGACGGCGACCCAGTCGACTCCCTTCACGAACGAAGCCGTCGCGGGCTCGATGGAGCCGACCGTGACCGAACCCATCGCGCACCCCAGTATGACGCCGCACACGATGCCGATCACCGTGAGCACGAACGTGTCGTTGTAGATGTAGCGCTTCGCATCGCGGACGGAAAAGCCGTTGATCATGAGCACGATGAGCTCGCGCTTCTTCTCTTCGATGAACATGACGTTCAGGTTCAGCAGCACGACGACGGCCATGAGCGCCGCGAGCGCCAGGTAGATGAGCACGACCGCGCTCGAAACGCTGGCGAACCGCGTGAAGTTGCCGCTTTGACCCACCTTGTCGTCGACTATCGAGTCGAACCCGTCGATCGCGGAAAGCTTCCCAGCCACTTCGTCGAGCGGCGCGGAGGTCGCGCTCGCCAGCACCGCATTCGGGGTGAGACCCGTGCCGAACTCGCGCTCGTAGCAGTCGCGAGACATGATGACTTCGTAGAAGGTCAGCTGGAACTTGTAGAAACCGACGATGGGCATCTTGTGCGACATGCCGTCGCCGAGGTCGATATCGACGACGTCGCCGACCTTCGCACCGCGGTGCTCCGCGAAGGCTTGGCTGACCCACACGCCTTGCGATACGGTGTTGAAGTGCGGGCCCGCTATGGGGTTCACGTGGTAGACTTCCTCGAAGTCGGCTTCGTCGGCAGGCACGACGATGCGGGCGGCGTCGCGTTCGCCGTTCTCTTGTTTCAGGAGGCCCCATTTGCGCAGGACCTGCGCCGTTGAGGCATCTTCGCCTTGCAGCGCCTTTTCCACGTTGTCGGGCGCACCGTCGACTGATCCATCGACGTAGG
>JAFUBE010001021.1 GCA_017460365.1 Eggerthellaceae bacterium | reverse complement strand
TCATATTTTGGGTGGCGCTTGCTTTCCGGCAAGCCTTCAGCAAAATATGACACTTCGTGTCTGACGAGAAGTGTCACGCGGGCAGGGCAGTTCGCGTCTGACGCGAAGTGGCTATTGCCAGGGGATCTGCACGTTGTCGGGGAAAACGGGGATGCGGAATTCGCGAAGGAGGTCGGCGCATGAGCAGGGTTCGTCGCGCTCGATGATTCCGGCGAGAGCGGCGATGTGGCCGATAACGGCTTCGGGAGTCTTGAAACGCGCGAGCAATTCCTCGATGCCGGCGTCGCGATCGCGCTTCGAAAGACGCCTATCGCGCTCGCCTACGATGAGCGGCACATGGGCATATTGCGCGCGCCCCAAACCTAAAACGTCTTGCAAGAACATTTGCTGAGGCGTCGACACGAGCAGGTCCATGCCGCGCACGATGCAATTGACTCCTTGCTCCGCATCATCGACGACGACTGCCAGCTGATATGCGAACAGTCCGTCAGACCGGCGCACCACGAAGTCACCGCACTCCCGCGCCAAGTTCTGGGCGAAAGCGCCCTGCACCAGATCGACGAACGCGTACTCCTGCTCCGGGACCGTCACGCGCCACGATGGCGCACGTTGAGCCATCCGCTGCGCCACTTCCTCGCGCGAAAGCCCCCGGCACGTTCCCGCATACACGAGCTTCTCGCCCCGATGCGGAGCCGAAGCTGCGTGCAAATCGGCGCGCGTGCAGAAGCACGGGTACACCTCGGCAACATCCGCCAAACGCTCGAACGCCGCCGCATACGCTTCGTTACGCCCCTGTTGGAAATAAGGCCCTTCGTCCCACGTGAGACCCAGCAGCTCGAAATCACGCTGCACCTGATCGACATAGCAAGGTTTCGACCTCTCCACGTCGAGGTCTTCGATGCGCAGCACGATGGAGCCGCCTTGCGACTTCACGATGAGCCACGACATGAGCGCAGCGAAAATGTTGCCGGCGTGCATGCGGCCGGTCGGCGAAGGCGCGAACCGCCCTTTTATTTCGCAGGCCAAGACTCGACCTAAAGCGCGTGGCTGCTCGCGAATTCGAACCCGAGCTCGAAAGCCTTGCAGTTCGCCTCGATCGTCTTCGGTGGAACGCGACCTTCTACAACGCGCTTCCACAACTCGACGCCGAACCCGAGCTTCGGCTCGAGCGCACCCAAGATGGCAACGTTCTCGCATTTCGCGTTGCCAGCCTGAACGGCAAGGTCGCGGGCTGGAATGAGCACCGCACCCGCACGGGCGAGCTTACCACGCGCATCGTGCGGCATGCTCGCGCGACCGCATGCGACAGGCAACGGCTTGATCGTTTCATCTGCCACCAGCAAATACCCGCCCTCGCGCATATAGGAGATGTTGCGCAGCGCTTCGGTTGTCTCGAACGACACAAGGCAATCGACCGCGCCTGCATCCGCAACCATGGTATGCACCTCTTCGCCGAAACGCACGACGGTAGTCACCGCTCCCCCGCGTTGCGCCATGCCGTGAATCTCTGAAACCTTCACCTCGTGGCCCGCTGCAAGCGCAGCCCTGGCGAGCAGGTCGGCCGCCAGAATCGTACCCTGGCCACCGACGCCGCATAGAAGGATGGTCTTGCTCTCAGCCATTAGCGCACCGCCTCTGCACTCGCAGCGGGCATTTGCTCTATGGCGCCGAACGCGCAATACTGGGCGCACTGGTTGCACCCGATGCACTGGTTGGCGTCGATGCTGGCAATGCCCGATTCGACATCTTTCGAAATAGCAGGGCATCCGAGCGAGGTGCACACCCCGCATGACCTGCAGTTGCCGTTCACGAAGAAATACGGCTTGCGCTCGCGGTGCAGAAGCACGCACGGCGCTTTGAACACGATTACCGACAGCTCGCCAGCCTGATCCTTGGTAGCCACTTTCAGAGCATTGCGCACGGCTTTCGCATCGTGCGGATTCACGAGCGACACGTTCTCGATGCCAAGCGATTTCAGCACGCCCATCAGGTCGAGCTCGCGACTCTCCCTGTTCTGCAGCGTTACGCCGTTGAACGGATTGCCCTGGCGGCCGGTCATCGCTGTCGTGCGGTTGTCCAGAATGCACACCGTTCCAGCACCGCGGTTGTAGACGGTCGTTATGAGCGAGGAAAGCCCGGAATGCCCGAAGGTCGAATCGCCGATCACAGCCACAACCGGCCGATGCTCGGTTCCGGCAAGCGCAAGCTCGAACCCGTGCGACATCGACACCGACGCGCCCATGTCGAGACAGATGTCCATCGACGAAAGCGGCGGCAGCGCACCGAGCGTATAGCATCCGATATCGCCGGTCACGATCGCCTTGATGCGCGAGAGCTCCTTGAACACGAGACGATGCGGGCAACCCGCGCAAAGCGCAGGCGGACGGACGGGAACATCGTCGGGCACCTCGGCATGCGCAGGCTCTTCCAACCCAAACGCGCACTCGATGAGGCCCGGGCTCAGCTCGCCGTCGCGCGGCAACGGCGCCGGGAACTCGGAAACCGCCACGCCCGTCGCGGCGACAGCGCTCGTCAGGTATTCCGAACCCTCTTCGACCACGTACAGCTTCTCGACGCCAGCTGCGAAATCCGCAATCTTGTGCTTCGGCAAAGGCCATGTGAGCCCGAGCTTCAGAACCGACGCATCGGGCAGCGCTTCCACGACATGCTGGTACGCGGCGCCCGCGCAAATGACGCCGACATCGCCGCCGCGCACCTCCACGCGATTAAAATCGCAGCTTTCAGCCCACTGCTCAAGCGCGGCAATGCGCTCGAGCTGCACTTAGCGGCGCGTCTTAGCGAACGCGGGCATCATGACCCACTTCGAGGGATCGGACGTGTAGGATTTTCGCTCGTACGCAATCCTCTCGCCCACCTCAACGGGCGTCTTCGTATGCGAAACGCGCACGGTCGAACGGATCATGAAGGGCACGTCGAACCGCTCCGAGAGTTCGTATGCCTCGCGCGTGAACGCAAGCGCTTCAGCAGAATCGGATGGGTCGAGCATGGGAATATGGGCCGCCTGAGCATAGTAATGGGAATCCTGCTCGTTTTGCGACGAGTACATGCCGGGGTCGTCGGCCGCAAGCACCACCATGCCGCCGTTAACCCCCGTGTATGCCGCCGTGAACAAGGGGTCAGCGGCGACGTTCACGCCCACGTGCTTCATCGTGGACAGAACGCGCGCGCCCGCCGCACACGCCCCGACGCCCACCTCGACGGCAACCTTCTCGTTCGTGCACCACTCGGCGTACACGCCCTCGTAGGAGGCAAACGACTCCATGGTCTCGGTCGACGGCGTGCCCGGATACGCCACGCCGATGCTGGCACCGGCCTCCCACGCACCCCGCGCAATCGCCTCGTTACCGCTCATCAATTCCATGCGCACATCCCCTCTCTCTGCGTAGCGCACCTACGGGCGCTCTCGGTACACCAGGCAAAACGCCCCGATTTGAATCACGTCGTTGGGCTTCAGGGAGCACGCTTCGACCATGCGGTCGTTAACCCACACCCCGTTGAACGAATTCAGGTCGCGAATCACGCAGCCACTCGGCTTCACTTCGATTTCCGCATGGCTGCGCGACACGGTCATGTCGTTCAAGAACACATCGCACTGCGGGTCGCGCCCCACGCTGAGCGTGCCCTCGCGCAAATCGATATCGACGCCCGTCTGCGGCCCGCGCACCACGCGCAAATCGTAGCGGTGCGCCACCGGCGCTTCCGCAACTCCCTCGACGCCCATCTTCACGGGCGTGAAACTCTGCGTTGACCCGACCATGCGATATCCGCATCGACCGCAAACCGCCGCTCCCTCGGGAAGCTCTCCGTTGCAAATAGGACAAATTGCCATTGAAACCACTCTTCCTGTCGTGAACGGGGGCAACCACCCCGCGCGTCCCGCTAAGCAGCGCTCGAGGTGTTGTCCACTATCACCGGCATTACATTGTATACCCGCGAATGCGCACGCCCCGTTTTATCGTCGAGCCCTTGGGTCAGGCGTTGCCACCAGATGGCGATCGTGTCTATCGGGTTGGGAGCCTCCACCCTCTCGCATGCGACAAGGTCTTGGCTTGCGATGACCTTGTTGCGCTGGTAGAACGTAATCTTGCCGATTTTGTCGCCGACCTCCACCGTGCCATGCAGCTCGTCGAATTCGACCGATTGGCTCACGTTGCCTTCCAGATCGAAGATCTCCACTTCCGCATTCGGATCGGCCATTGTAGCTTTCACCGTGCGATCAACCCACTCGTGATGAGATACCTCGGCGAGCACCGGCACTTCGGAGCTCGAGCCGTCTTTGCGCATCGACGTCGACTGGGCGGTGTTGGCGAGCGGCAGCGAGATCATGTGCTCGTAGCCCCACTCGAACATGGCTTTCGCATCGTCGAAACGCGTGTATTCGTCAGTCGACCCGAGCACGACCGCGTACATCTCGCGGCCGTCCTTGTTGGCAGCTCCCATGAACGACGGACCGGCCAAATCGGTGGAGCCGGTCTTCACGCCGATCGCGTAATCGTACATGTCGAGCAAAAGGTCGGTCGTCTCCAGCTCGATGGATTCCCTCTTGCCCGCACGTTCGACACTGATCGTTGTGGATCCCCCGCCCACGATGTCGCGAATCTTCGAATAGCCCATGGCGCATTTCGCCACTTTCGCCTGATCGAGCGCCGTGCTGTGCAAATCGCCCGCGAATTCACCGTCGTCGAGGCCGTGCGGGTTCTCGTAAACGGTGTCTTCGAGCCCCAGTTCGGCCGCTTTCCTGTTCATGGCGTCCACGAACGCTTTCACGGCGTCGTCGGCGCTCGCGGAGGCGCTCTCGGTCAGCGTTGCCCCCACGGCTTCGGCAATGGCGACCGCCGCATCGTTGCCCGACGGCACGAGCAGCGCTTTCAACGCCGTGTCGAAACCCATGACGTCACCTTCCTGCAAATTCGCGCTCGATTCGCCGATTTCCGCCGCCGCCTGCGAAACGGGTATCTCGATGCCTTCGGGAGCGCGGTCTATCGCCACGATTGCGGTCATGACTTTCGTGATGGACGCGATCTGCGAGCGCTGATCGCCCTGACGGCTGAAATACACCTCGCCATCAGACGACACGAGGGCCGCGTATTCCGCCCTGATCGAAGGGCATTCGGAAACCGAAAGGCCGCGTTCCTCCACCGTCATGCCGGTCACGACATCGGCTTTGCGCACCTCGGCGAACGCGAGCGACGGCCAAGCGCCGGCAAGCCCGATGAGCTGCAGTGCGAGCAAGACCGCTATGGTGCGTTTCGAAATACTAAGCATATCAGTACCAATCGGAATATCCGCCATCGGTGCTGCTCGACGACGAACTGCTGTCATTGCGCGTGAGGTTGCTTGTGTCGACATCGGGGCCGATCACGTACACCTGGTCCTTCGGCGCATATTCGGAATAGAACGCTTCGGTCTTCAAGTCCTTGCCGTTCTTGTCGTGCACGGTGCGCTCGATGGCGATCTTCGACCCGTCCTCGCCCACCGTCTTCAAATAGTAATAGCCCGACGCGAGGGAATCGTCACGTTCGAAGGTCACGCTGTACTTCTTGCCGTCTTGCCACTCGCCTGTTTCGGTAGTGGCCGACATGCCGGTGTAGACGCTGTAAAGCTGGGCCGTTAGGCTCGTGTCCGTGTAGCTCAGCTTCATAAGGATGTCGCTTTTCAGGTTGTTCTCCCAGATGAAGTCGAGGTCCGGGTAGCTCACGGCCGCGTCGCGGCCCGTCGGGTAGCTCGCAATGTAGAGCGTGTGGTTATGCCGCTCGGTCACATCGAGCCCCGCTTCGTACACCGCGTTGAAGATCGTCGTGGCGACCTGGCAGATGCCGCCGCCGATGGAATCGATGAACTCGCCGTTGACGATGGAACCCGCCGACCAGAAACCGGCTTCCTCGTTCGTGTCGCCGGAACGCTCGTTGAAGTTCCAGTCGCCGCCGTTCGCGTCGATCACCGCATCCGTCAGGATATCGGCGGCCAACTTGATGTTGTGGTTGCGGTTCTCGGTTCCTTCCAGATTGGAAAATTCGGTGGTGTACTCGCCGATTACGGTAATGACGCCCAGATCGAGCGCATCGTTGAACGACAGCGTCTCCGGGCGGTCCGACTCTCCGATCGTCACTTCCACAGGATTGCCGGTCGCCTGACCCCAAGCGGTGCCGTTTGATCCGTACAGCTCCTCGTCGAGCTGCGAGACGGCAGGAGCAACCTCGGGAATGTTGCCCGTGCCCGCCGTGCGCACCATTATTTCGGAGCCGTTCTTCTCGAACTCGACCGTCATGCTGTCCGAAGTTATCGCCGCGTCCGCCCCCTTCACGACCGCGGGAATAGCAACGGATGAATTGATATGGGGCTCGAGATGCCAAGACCCCTCTTCGCCGGCGACCGTGACCTCGGTCCAATCGCCGACTTCCAACGGAGTCGCTTTCCACGCGCGACCCTGGTAATTGAAGACCGCGCCGGGCTCGATTGCGCGGTTCACGGCATCGGCCATTTCCTGCGCTTGCTGCATGGTGATACGTGAAGGAGCGGGAGATGCCACGACGACGAACGAGTCGGGCACGTCGCCTTTCACCATCGCCCGTGAAATGGAATTCTCGAGCCACGCGCGATCGACCATCGTGCCATCATGGCCTGCCACCGCGGCGGCTTCTCCGCCCGAAACGTACACGGAAGTGTCGACGCGCGGATCGCCGATGGAAGCGTCGATCTCGGAAGCGAGGGATTCGAGCGATGTGGCGTCGAGGCTCACGTTCAAATCGACGTCCTTTCCCCCGAACAACAAGCCGAGCCTTGCGGGGAGCCCTCCATCCGACCGGCCGACTTCGAGCGCTTCGCTCGCCGCTTTGTCATAGAGTACATTGGCCTTCAAGGATTGGGCGTCGGTCACCCAAGAGTCGATCGACGCATTCGCATCTTCGACAGAGATCTGCTCGGCAATCGCGGCATCCCCTTCACTTCTTGCCGCAATTCCCCTGTTCTTGGCTTGCTCGTTCGCGAAAATGCTTATTTGGGCATGCGAAACCCGCGAACCGAACTCGCTTTTCAACGTGTTGGTTATCTCGTCCTTCGTCATGCCGCCAACAGAGACGCCATTAACCGTAACGTTCCCGAAAGCCTTGCCCCAGTTCGTCGCGGCGTCGAGCGAAACGGCGACCACGAACGCGAGCACGACGGCGACAACCCCGAGAACCACCTTGTTCGATACGATTCGTTGAAACACCGATTTTTTCTGCGCCGGTTGCGAAGAACGCCTTTTGGCCGTAACCTCGCCTTGCGCTTTCTCGCCGCGCTTCCTTGGCTGGCCCGCCTGGCGAACCGTTGCCGATCGTGGCTGATACGGCGCTTTCTTCGCCGTTGGCTGAGCAGTGCGCGCATGGCTCGCCCCGCCCGCGCCCCGACTG
>JAFUBE010001020.1 GCA_017460365.1 Eggerthellaceae bacterium | reverse complement strand
GCGCATCGAGCGGGTGCTCACCGGCGAGCTCGACGACCAGCTCGCGCGCAAGATGATTTAGGAGAGGCAATGCACGATTTCACGGAAGGAATAGGCGGGCTTTCGAGTGCGGAGGTCGAAGCGGCACGCGCGGCGGGCGATGCGAACGTCGACGCCGGCACCAAGACCCGCTCGATTCGCGACATCCTCCGTGACAACATATGCACGCTGTTCAACCTCATCAACGTCATCCTGTTCGTGTTCGTCCTGATAACCGGCTCGTTGCGCAACGGCCTGTTCATGATCGTGATCGTGATAAACACGGCCATCGGCATCGTGCAGGAAATCCGCTCGAAACAGATGACCGACAGGCTCTCCATCGTCGCGAGCTCGAAAGTCGACGTCATCCGCGATGGCGTGCGCGTCGAAGTCGGCACCGACGAGCTCGTGCGCGGGGACTGCATCGTGCTGGGCCGCGGAAACCAGATTCCCTGCGATTCGACGGTCCTTTCGGGAAACGCGAACGTCGACGAAAGCCTGCTGACGGGGGAGAGCGACCTCATACCGAAGTCGGCCGGCTCCACGCTCATGAGCGGCTCGTTCGTGAATTCGGGCACGGTGGTCGCGCGCATCGACCACGTCGGCGCCGAGAACTACGCAGCCAAGATCTCTGCTGAGGCGAAAGCGCAAAAGGATATCAACTCCGAGATCATGACGAGCTTGAACGGCATCATCAAGTTCGTGAGCATTGTCATCTTCCCCGTGGGTTTGCTGCTGTTCGGCAGCATGTACTGGTCAGGCGGCGTGGAGTTCAACGAAGCGGTGCTCTCTGCCGTGGCGGCGCTCGTCGGCATGGTGCCCGAGGGCCTCATCCTGCTCACGTCTTCCGTGCTCGCGCTCGCGGTGATCAGGCTCTCGCAGCACGAAGTGCTCGTGCAGCAGCTGTATTGCATCGAAACGCTCGCCCACGTCGATACGCTCTGCCTCGACAAGACGGGCACCATAACATCGGGTGCCATGGAAGTGGAGGGGCTGAAGGTGCTCGATGTGGCATCTGGCGAATCGGGCGCCGAACGGGAGCGGGCGTGTGCGCAAGCGCTCGTGACGATAGCCGCGGCAGATCCCGATACGAACGAGACGGGCAAGGCCATTCTCGACTGGGGCAAGGCGCTCGGCGTCGCGAGGGAGCGCATCGCCGATTACGTGCCGTTCTCATCCGATAGGAAATGGTCGGGCGCCACGTTTGAATCGGGGGAAAGCTACGTGATGGGCGCAGGCCAGTTCGTGCTCGGGGACGGCTACGCTAAAGTGGCCGCGGAAGTCGAAGAGCTGGCCGCCAACGCGCGCGTGCTCGTGCTCGCCCGCGTGGACGGGTTCGACGGCGAGGCCATAGTCGGCGTGCCCGAGGCGCAAGCGCTCGTGTCGATACGCGACCAGATAAGGACTTCCGCCGCCGAAACGATAGGTTACTTCTGCGATCAGGGCGTCGATGTGAAGGTCATTTCGGGCGACGACCCGCGCACGGTGTCGGGCATAGCCGCCAAGGTGGGCGTGCCGCATGCCGATCGGTTCGTCGATGCCACGACGCTTACGACCGACGAAGACGTTGCGAGGGCGATCGCCGAAAACAGCATATTCGGGCGTGTGAAGCCCGAGCAGAAAAAGGCGTTCGTCATGGCGTTGCAAAAGGCCGGCCACACCGTTGCCATGACGGGCGACGGCGTGAACGACACGCTCGCGCTCAAGCAGGCCGATTGCTCGGTCGCCATGGCGGCCGGCAGCGATGCCGCGCGCAACGTGGCGCAGCTCGTGCTCGTCGACAACGATTTCGCAAGCATGCCGAAAGTCGTGGTCGAGGGGCGCCGCTCCATCAACAACCTGCAGCGCTCGGCATCGCTTTTCTTGGTGAAGACGCTGTTCTCGATGGCGTTGGCGGTGCTGTTCATCCTGCTTCCCTGGCAATACCCGTACCAGCCGATCCAGATGACGCTCATCAGCGCGTTCACCATCGGCGTGCCGTCGTTCGTGCTCGCGCTCGAGCCGAACCGCGACCGCATCAAGGGGCGTTTCCTGGAAAACGTGGTGGTGAAATCCATCCCGGGGGCCCTTACGGTGGTGCTCGCCGTGATTGCGGTGAACCTTTGGGGCTATATCGGCGCCGGGCTCGATTACGCGCAGGTTTCCACCGTGTGCGTCTTGCTCACGGCTTGGATCGGCGTGAACCTCATATTCCGCGTCTCGATGCCGTTCACGCCGTTGCGCATCGCGCTGATTGTATTCGTGATCGCAGGTTGCATCGTCGGCGCGTCGTTCTTCTCGAACCTGTTCTCGATAAGCGCATTCACCGAGGCCATGTGGCCCATAGCCATCGTCATCGGCATCGCGTCCGTGGTCGTCTTCAACGTGCTTTACAACCTGTTCGACCGCTGGCATGCCGCGCGGCAATCGAAACTCGTGTAGGTTTCCTTTCCAAGTGCGATTCCGTTGACGGGGCAGTTCTCAATTGCTAACATGTATCAATAATTAATACATGTAGTGGGAGGTTCGTCTATGGATTCTGCGTATCACGTGATTCAACGTCGGAAAAGCACCAGGACGTTCGATGAAAGGCCGCTCAGCGCCGAAGACAGGCACGCGTTGGCGGTCTTGCTCGAGAAGGGTGGCAACCCTTTTGGCGTTCCGGTCGAATTCCACTTCCTCGACGCGGATAAACATAGCCTTAAAAGCCCGGCGCTCGTGGGGGAGAAGTATTACGTGGCTGCGAAAGTCGAGCGCGTGCCCAACTGCGAAATCGCATTCGGCTACGAGTTCGAGCGGTTCTGCCTCGAGGCTGAAGCCATCGGGCTTGGAACCGTCATGCTCGCAGCCTCTCTGAACCGCGAGGCTTTCGAGCGAGCGATCGAGGTGTCGGATTCCGAGGTGATGCCCGTTGCGAGCCCTGTGGGCTACCCTGCGGCGAAGCGCTCCATGCGCGAGCGGGCCATGCGCAAGGCGCTCGGCGCCGATGGGCGCATGCCGTTCGGGGAGCTGTTCTTCGACGGCGCTTTCGACATGCCTTTGACGCCGGAAAGCGCCGGCGACCTGCGCCAAGCCTTCGAGGCGGTGCGGCTGGCTCCTTCGGCTGGGAACAAGCAGCCGTGGCGCGTGGTGCTCGAAGGCGAATGCGTGCACTTTTACGAATGCCGCACGATAGGTGAAAGCCCGCTCGGCGATATCCAGAAGGTCGACCTGGGAATCGCGCTCGTGCATTTCGACCTCGTGGCGAGCGAGGCGGGTTTCGAAACTTCGTTCGAACAAGGCGATCCGGGGATTCAGCTTCCCGATGGGGTCGAGTACATCGCTACGTGTAGAGTGTCGCGATGAACGACGTGCGTTTCTCGTCGGCTATTCACATGCTCGTGATGGTCTCGGAGTCGAATGAGCCGTTGCCGTCTGTCCGGCTGGCCGAAAGCATCGGGACCAATGCGAGCTATGTTCGCAAAATCGCAAGTTCGTTGCAGCGAGCCGGCATCATCGAAGGCCGCAGGGGTTCATCGGGGTACAAACTGGTGCGACCGGCAAGCGATATTACGCTGCTCGACGTGTACGAAGCTGTATGCGAGACCAAAGACGTGGCGGTGTTCGACTTGCACCAGAACCCGAACGACGCGTGCATCGTGGGTCGCCACATCAGGCCGGTTTTACAGCACGTGTTCAGCGGCATTTCGCAAGCCGCCGCGCGGGAGCTGGCTTCATGCAGGCTATCCGATTGCATCGGCGAACTTGCACGGGAAATAGAGGATTCAGATGACGCGGAAGATCTCGCCGCACTGAAAGGAGCCAAACTATGAAAGCTGCATTGTTGAGCGGATACGACAAGAACGGGCGAAACCTGGAATTGCGCGATATTCCCAAGCCGGAACCCGAGACGGGCGAAGTGCTCGTGAAGGTGAGCACGGCGGGCGTCAACCCGCTCGATAACATGATCGTGCGCGGCGAGGTGAAGCTCATCGTGCCGTATTCGTTTCCGCTTGCCATGGGCAACGAACTCGTCGGCACGGTCGAGGCGCTCGGCCACGGCGTGAGCGCGTTCGCGGTAGGCGATCGGGTATACGGGCGCATGCCGCTCGCCAAAATCGGCGCGTTCGCCGAATACGTAGCCGTCGATGCCTCAGCGCTGGCGAAAGTGCCGGGATACCTCTCCGACGAAGAGGCGGCATGCGTGCCGCTCACGGCGCTTACGGGATTGCAATCGTTCGACTTGATGGGCGCGAAACCGGGTAACACGGTGTTCATTTCAGGCGGTACAGGCTCGCTCGGCGCAATGGCTATTCCCGTGGCGAAGGGAATGGGGCTTACCGTGGCGACGAACGGCAACGGGAGAAGCGAAGAGCGCGTGCGCGCGCTCGGCGCGGATGTGTTCGTCGATTACAAGAAGCAGGATTACGTCGAGGTTCTGCGCGACGTGGACTTCGTCCTCGATACGCTTGGGGAACGCGAAATCGAGCGTGAGTTTTCCATATTGAAACCAGGTGGTACGCTCGTGTCGCTGCGCGCCGTTCCCAACGGCGAGTTCGCTGAGCGCACGGGGCAATCCTGGCCTATGCGGTTGTTATTCGGAATGGCTGGGCGAAAATACGACAAGCTGGCCGAACGCCATGGTCAGCGCTACCGCTTCGTGTTCGTGCACGAAGACGGCGCGGGTCTCGACCGCGTGGCCGCGCTCATGGGCGACCGCAAGCTAGAAGCGTCGGTCGATGCCGTATACTCGCTCGACGAAGTGAATTCGGCCCTGGAGAAAGTCGCTGCAGGCGGTTCGAAAGGAAAGACCATCTTGCGCATCTAGCGCATGCGAGTGGCAAATGCATGCCGATGTGTGACACCTCTCGTCAGACACGATCTGTCGTTTTTTGAGGGATGCATGCGGCAAAGCGAGCGCCACCCTAAAAATGACAGATCGTGTCTGACGAGAGGTGTCACACGGCGTTCGTGGTGACGGTAAAGACGATTTTCCTAGAACACCGTCCGAAGAAAGGATAGACTTCTTGATGTGCCGCCGAGGTGGGGTTCATGGAAGGAGCCGAGCCAGACGACATGGCATTCGAAGATAGCAACGAGGATACGTCTTCAAGCATGCGAAAAGATAGCCACACAAACGCCCGGGTCCCTGAAGCCATCACGCTAATGCTTGGGTATCAGACGCCCTACCGGTTCGACGAGCTGCTCTCGTTCTTCCGTGTGCGCGCGCTGGAAGGGGTCGAGATCGTCGACGGAGCCAGCTATGCGCGTGCCGCGCGAATAGATTCGCCTAGCGGCACGGTTCAAGGCTGGATGCGCATCACCGATGACGCAAAGAACAGCCGCCTGATGGTGACGATGTCCGAATCGCTCGCCGCATGCGCGCCGCAGGTCTCGAATCGCGTTCGCCGGATGTTCGACACCGATTGCGACCCAGCTGCCGTAGCCAAGGGACTCGCCGCGCTCGACGATGCGGTTCCGGGAGCGCTTAGGGAAGGCACGCGCTTGCCGGGTTGCTTCAATCCTTTCGAAACGGCGTGCCGGGCCGTTCTCGGGCAGCAGATTTCGGTTGTTGCCGCCAATCGCCTGGCAGCGCGCATCGTCGACCGTTACGGCATGCCCGTGCAAACCGACGTAGAGGGGCTGTCGCATGTCTGGCCTTCACCTGCAGAGGTGCTTGCACTCGATAACATCGAAGACGCATTTGGGGAGCTCGGCGTCATAAAGACACGTTCGCGGGTCATCGCCGAAATCGCACGCATGACCGAAGCGGGGGAGCTTGATTTCGGGCGCGAGGCCGCCATTGAGGAACAGATGGAGCGGTTGCAAGGCATAAAAGGCGTGGGTCCATGGACCGCCAACTACATCGCCATGCGTGCTATGAGCTATCCCGATGCGTTTCTGGAAACGGATGCCGGCGTGAAGCACGCCCTACCCGACCTCACTCCCAAGCAGCGGCTCGAGCTGGCCGAAAAGTGGCGCCCGTGGCGTAGCTATGCGGTGGTAAGCCTGTGGAACAGCCTCGGCGAATAATCGACGAAAGGGGAGACGGCGTGAGTTCGAAGGGCGAGCGAAAAAGGGCGACAGTGCCGGGCAGCTATGCGAGTTGCGAATACGAATCGCCATTCGGCACCATTACGCTTGCCGCTGGCGATGATGGGTTGAAGGGGCTGTGGTTCGACGGACAGCGATACTATGCCGGCACGCTCGACGCGCCCATGGAGCGAGGCGACAACGTGCATCTCGATGCGGCGCGCGCATGGCTCGACGAATACTTCGCCGGGGGCGATCCCGAGATAGCGCGACTTGAGCTTGCGCCGATCGGCGGCGAGTTTCGCAAGGTCGTTTGGCAGCTGATTCGCGAGATCCCGCAAGGCGAGGTGCGCACCTACGGCGAGCTGGCTTCCGATGCCGCGCGCCGTATGGACAAACCCAAGGGCAGCGCGCGTGCGGTCGGCGGGGCTGTCGGTCACAATCCCATCAGCGTC
>JAFUBE010001019.1 GCA_017460365.1 Eggerthellaceae bacterium | reverse complement strand
TCGGAGCTGCTCGCATGGGGTGACGTTCTGAGCGCGCTGGCGAGGGACGTCTGGCGCTTGTAAGGACCCGCCCTGCTCGACCCGGCATACGATGACCTCAGGGTGTTGGCGGCGTACGTGGTCGGGTTGGTTTCCGGGCCAACCCAATTGGCGGTATAGCAGTCGAAGGCATTGCTGGGAAGTATCCCGATGCCCCTGAACGAGAAGTTCCTCCCGAGCTTCACCTCCACCAGCTTCGTGCAGCCGCCGAGGAAGCCCTGCATGGCACTGTACGTTTCCTCCTTGTAGCCGTTGTCAGGGTTCTGTCTCACCTCCGGGCCGGTGTTCATCGTGTTGAAGCTGGAGAGGTCGAGCGAGGTCAACGACTGGCAATCGTAGAACATGTTGCTCATGCTGGTCGTGACATTCGCCGTGTTAAACCCCGACACGTCGATGGAGCCGAGCGCCTTGCAGTGCCTGAACATGTTGCTCATCTTCGTGGCGCTTGCCGTGTTGAAACCCGACACGTCGAGCGACTTCAGGGCCCAGCAATCGCGGAACATGCCGCTGAAATCCGTCACCTGCGCGGTGTTGAACAAGCTGCGGCTCAGCGTGAGCGTCTGGAGCTGTTTGCACTCAGCGAACGTGCCGCACATGTCCGCGACCTTCGAGGTGTTGAAATTCGACACGTCGAGCGCCGTGAGGGCCGAACATCCCCTGAACGTGCTGAGCAGGGTGGTGACCTTCGAAGTGTTGAAGCTCGAGACGTTCAGCGACTTCAACGCCTCGCAGCCGTAGAACATGCAAGTCATATCGGTCACGTTCGCGGTATTGAAACTGCTCAGGTTCAACGACGTGAGCTTCTTGCAATCGCTGAAGAGATAGCTCATGTTCGTCGCCTGCGAGGTATCGAGGCCCGACAGGCTCGCGCTGGTCATGTTCGTGCAAGCGCTGAACATCTCGGCAGCGCTGCCCTTGACGGATACGGTGCCGCTCACCTTCACGCTCTTGATGCTCGCGCGGTAGTCGTGCCAAGGCCAGAAGCCCGGCGTGTTGCCGCTGTTCGACGGAAGCGTGCCAGATGAGCCGGACGTGGGCTTGATCGTGAGGTTCCAATTCGAGTCGATGCTCCACGAGCACGTGGGCAGCGATCCGTTCTTGGCCAGCGTGCCGCTCTTGGCGGTCGAGGCCACCACGAGCTGGGTGCCCGTTGCGCCGTCACCACCCTGAACGGCGAAGGCGGCGCTCGGCACCATGCCGAAGGCGAGCACGATGCTCGTCACCACCGAAACCAGCCTTCTCAAAAAGGACTTCCGACCCTTCCGCTTCCCGTCGTTTCCCAACCCGTTGCTCATAACCCTCCATCCTTTCCTTCAATGAGCCGGGAACGGCTCTCCCGGCTCATTCCTATTACGCTCCCGTTCCTAGCTGGACAGGGACTTCAGGTATTCCTCATGCGCATCCGCTATACGCGCAACCTGGTCCGACTGCCATTCCGCCGCTTGAGCGCGTTGACGCTGGTACTCGGCAGCTTGAGCTTGCTTTTCCACAGCCATCTCGCTCGCCTCAGTTTGCTGCCTCGCCTCGAATTCAAGCCGCGTCTGATGGATACGCGTATTCGCGATCTGCTTAGCCTCCTTCCACGAATCAGCTTCACCGTCGTACACGACCTGGCGGACATAGGAAACGAAGACGGTTTCGGTTTGCTCGGGGGTGAAGATCTCGTTTTGCTTCGCCCGTTGAGCCTCGTTCATCTGGTTGTAATAGCGCACCGCATCGGCCTTCGCACTCGCAAGGTCCTGCTCTTTTTGCGGAAGCCTGTCGAGGTTCAGGCGATGATCGTCTGCATCTCGATTCGCACGCCGGCGCTCTGCCTCCACTTTGCCCTTCCGCTCTCGGTACGTTGGCAACACAAGTACGAAACCGAAGAAAGCGAGCACGATAACTGCAGCGCCCATGCCAATGCCATCGCCAAAGACAGACCGAATCAACAAGAACGCGAGAACGGCGGCAACCGCGGTGAAGATGGCAAACGATTTCAGGTTAGACTTGGGCTCCTTATAGGGCTCTGGTTCCTCTTGCCGCACTGCGTTAATCCAAAGCTCGAGATCAGTTATCCGTTCTTTGGCGGTCATCCAGTTTTTCTTGGCCTCGTCCTCTTGTTGACATGCTTGCAGGATCGGGTCGATCTCCCTCAGCATTTCCTCGCGATTGCTCATAACGTGCTCCTTCCGCTTTCATGCATTTCCCGCTCGAACCCAGTATCGCTTAGCACGCATCCCACGCTTCCCCCGTTCTGCGGCGGATTCGCTCATCTTGCCTCGGGGATGCCCGTGACTTGAAGATACGGCTACGTCGCGCTGTGGCGTTGCGCAACATCGGCAGGAGCGGCGCTCGCACTCGCTACCTCATCGTGCATTTCGCGGGCTTCGACCAGGTGAGCAGGCGCGCGCCGCCCACGCCCTTGTACGCGCCGACGCGCACATAGTAGGTCGTCTTCGCCTTCAGCTTGTAGGCGCTGCCGCTCGCAACGAGGGCGCCTTGGCGTTCGAAGACCTTCGCGTTCGCCCCACCACGCGCTGCGGTCACCGTGACCGTCTTCGCGCCTTTCGGGAACTCCGCCGACGAGCTGATCTGCACGAAGCACCCGTCGAGCTTCGAGGCGGTGGCCGAACCGGTCGAGAACGTCCACGACACGTCGATGCCGCGCGCGGATCCGACGATCGCACCCCTATGCGCCTTGGCCTTGGCGCTCGGCGCCGACGGCTTTACCGTGTAAGTGAGCTTCTTCGAACCGGTGTAGTTGCCCTTTCCGGAGATGGTCGCTTTCGCCTTTCCGATATCCTTTGCCCCGGTGTAGGTCACAGTGAAGTCGCTGCCCTTTTTCAACATGGTCGATGCGAGCTTCGCCTTCTTCACCTTGGGCTTCAGGGCCTTCCCGGTATAGGCGAGCGTGGTCTTGACCAGCTTGAAGGTTGCTTTCGAAATAGATATCGGCTTGATCGTGAACCGCACGTTCGCCTTGCCCGTGAAGTTCCCCATGCCCGTGATGACGGCATACGCGTTGCCCGCGTTCCTGTTCGCCTTCCACGACATCGTGAAGTCGGTGCCCTGCACGAGCGACTGCCCGTTGAACGCAGCCGTCTTCACACCCGGCTTGCGCGCTGCGCCATTGTAGGCATACGACGACTTCGCGAGTTTGAACGAGGCGTCCGCGATCTGCGCCTTCGTTATCGTGAACGGAAGCGAACGCGTGCCCGCGAAGTTGCCCTTGCCCCTGACCGTCGCTACCGCGGTGCCAGGCTTCTTGTTCGACGACCATGAGATCGTGTAGTCGGTGCCCTGCGTAAGCGTCCTGCCGCCGAACGTCGCCCAAGCCAGCTTCGGTTGCAGCTTCGAACCCGTGTAGGCGAGCTTCGAGGCGGACAGCTTCATCGTGGCCGACGATATCGGCGCGCGCGTGATGTTGAAACGCAGCTCCTTCTTGCCCGTGTAGCTTCCCGCGCCCTCCACGATTGCCGTCGCCTGGCCGACGTTCACGTTGTCCTTCCAGCTTATCGTGTAGTCGTACCCCTCCTCGAGCGCTTCGCCGCCGGGCGCGGTCGCCGTCTTCAGGTGCGGCTCGATGGCAGCGCCGGTGTATGCGAACGAGGTGCCGTCGAGCTCGAGCGCGATGTCTGCCCCGTCGATGGGCGAGTTCACGATTGAGAACGAGACCTCGCGCGTGCCCTCGAGGCTGCGCAGCCCCGTGATCGTGCCGCTCGCCTTCCCGACCTCGATGTTGTCGCGCCATTCGACCTTGTAATCGACGTCCTCGACGAGATCGACGTCTCCGAGCTTCGCCACCGAGAACGTCGGCTTCACCGCGGCGCCCGTATAGGCGAAAGAATCGCGTCCGAGCGTGAACGTCGCGCTCGCCATGGGAGCGCGTGCGATGGCAAACGACAGCTCGGCCGTTCCCGTGAAGTTGCCCTTTCCGCTCAGGACCGCATACCCGGTGCCAGCGTACACATTGTCGCGGTAGGAGAGGCTGAAGTCCGTACCGGCCACGAGGGCCTTGCCCGCGAACGTCGCCGATGAGAGCGCCGGCTCGTGCGCCTTGCCCGTGAACGCGTACGTGCCTTCGGCGAGCTTGAACGACCCCTTCGCTATCGGCGCCGGCGCAATCGTGAACGTGACGTCCCGCGTCCCGTAGAACTCGCCCGTATCCGTCGCCGCGATCTTCACCGTCGCGGTGCCCGCGTTCAGGTTGTCCGTCCATGAAAGCGTGAAATCGGTGCCGCGCACGAGCTGCTTGCCCGAGTAGGTCACGGTCGGAGCGGCCTCGATGTTCGCGCCCGTGTACGTGACGGCGCCGAGCCCGCCCACTTCGGCATCGGAAAGGGAATGCACGACCGTGTACGTGCCCGCCATGGTGGAGCCATCCCAGAGCCCCGCGAGCTCGAGGTAAGAATAGCGCGCGCCGCTTGGCCCCTTCCACTCGCCGTTGTCGGGCAGCGTTATCGCAGCGTTCGCGAGGTAGAACTTGAAGCCCCGACCCAGCTTCACCGATTTCAGGGTGGTGCAGCCGTCGAACATGTTGGTATAGACGAGGTTGCTCGAGAGGATGGCGTCGTCACGAATGACAAATGACGACACGTCGAGCGACTCGAGCGAGGAGCACTGGGAGAACACGCCGTTGAGCTGCGTGGCGGACGACGTGTCGAACCCCGTCAGGTTCACCGACTTCAGCGAGGTGCACCGTGCGAGCATGAACGCCAAATTAGTCGTAGCCGAAGCGTTCACGGCAGAGAAATCTGCGGTCTCGAGTGCCGTGCAGCCGGCGAGCAGATATCTGAGGTCGCGCGGCTTCGACATCGCGAGAAACGACAGGTCGACGCTCTTCAGCGACGAGCAGCCGTAGAACATGCCAGACGCCCACTGAACCTTCGACGACGCGAGCTTAGATAAGTCGAGTTCACCGGACTCGAGCGACGAGCAGTCGTGGAACATGTCGCTCAGCGTGATCACGTTGGAAACGCCCGTTTCCGGCAACACGACCTTCTTCAACTTCCCGCATCCTTGAAACGCGTTGAACAGCGTAGTCACCTTGCTCGCATCGGCCGTGCGCATGTTCACCAGCTCGAGGTTCGAAGCGCCCGCGAAAAGCGAGCTGCTCTCGCTCGGCAGGACGGTCCTCGAGAAGTACACGCTGCGGATCTTCTCGTTGTAGCCATACCATGGCCAGACGGCTGGCGACGTGCGGTTAACGCCCTCTCCCTGCGTTATCTCGAGGTAACCGTTCGAGTAGAACCACCAATGGCTCTCGCCCCATACGCCGTGATCGACCAGCGTGGCGCCGACGTTGCTCGTCGGTACAGGGCCGCTCATGTCGACCTCGACGTCGACGACAGCGTATGCCGGGAGCACGCACACGAGCGAAAGCGCGATTGCCGCGGTCAAAACCGCGAGCATGCGAATACCTAGTTTATCCCTCATGATTCTCGCCTTCCGGAATAGGGCAGTAGTGAATGTGTCGGGAATACCGTTCTCCCGACACATTCCAAGCAATGATGAATTAGCCTAGAACTTCGCCTTGCACAGCTTCTTCTGCGAGACGACGTTGCCGGAGTCGGTTGTCCTTATGTCGGCCCACACGACGACCTTGCCAGACGGGCCATACAGGGTGCCAGATTTAATGAAGTCCTGGGAGTCGAACGTGAGAATCCAATAAGAGCTGCCACTGTCCCATTGTGTTCCCGATGCCTTGGGGTACTTCCTGCGATCGTACGACCCCTTGGTAAACGACACCTTCACCTTGTTGTCGCCGTACGTGGTCGCGCTCACGTTCTTCGCAGCGGGCAGGAACGTGAACCCGGAGCGGTTGCCCATCTTCGCCTTGTTGTAATACTTCACGAAGTTCTTCATCGGCTTCGACCCCGATTTGAAGAACGTCTTGGCGACCGACAGGGTGGCCGGCTTCTTCATCTTCGAGCCGGACAGCAGATAGGCCCCCGCGCCGACGGGCGCGAATTCCTTCGCGATGTCCAGGCGGTCCTTGCCCTTCTTGTTGATCGTGAACGTGACGGTCTTCGAACCCGTGTAGTTGCCCTTGCCCGAGACGATGACCTTCGCGTTGTGGCCCATGGCCTTGTTGTCCTTGTAAGACAGCGTGTAGTCGGTGCCCTTCGCAAGCTTCTTCGACCCGTTCTTTACCGTAACTGAAGGCGTTACGGCCTTGCCCGTGTACTTCTTCACGCCAATCGACGAGAACGACAAGCCCGACACCTTGGCCGGGTTCACCTTGAACGTTTTCGACGTCGTACCGGTGAACAGGTCGGTGCCGGTGAACGTGAGCGTGTACGTGCCGGCGTCCACGGCCTTCGTCACGGTCTTGCCCGCGCTGTTCTTCATCGTCGTTGCGAAGTAGCTTTCGATGTTGTACGTCTTCTCGCCGATCGTGACGACGAGCGCGGGCTTCGGCGTCTGGTCGCTTCCGTTGTACGTCACGTTCGACACGTTCTCCACGGCGACCTTGCTCATCGGGTAGACGACCTTGAACGAGTAGGTTCCGTCGATGGTGTCCTTGTAGTTGCCGATGCCGGTAATCGTGGCCGTCACGTCGCCGAGACCCGAGCTGGTCGTGGTGTAGACGATCTCGTAGTCGCGCCCCTGCACGAGCGTCGTGGTGCCGAGCGAGACCTTCGGGTTCTGCACGATGGCGCCGCTGTCGTACGCCGTGTCCTGGAAGCCGGTGACCGTCGCGCCCTGGATGGACGTCGGGTAGATCGTGAACTCCTTCGTGTCCGTGGCGATGTAGCGCGTCCCGTCCGGCTCGGGGTAGTTTATGGCGTAAATGCCCTTGCCAGTGACGGTGACCGTGGCCGTGCCCGCGTGCACGTTGTTCGCGTACTCCAACGTGTAGTTGGCGCCATTCGCGCTGTACAGCGTATCGCCCATCCACGTGACCGTGGCCGCAGGCGTTACAGGGGAGCCGGTGTAGGAACCCGCGATGCCGACCTCGGAAATCTCGAGCCAGCCGTGGATGTTGTCGGCATACGAGCTGAGGTTTCTCACCGATGACGAGGTCTTGTACTGCTCGAGCAGGCGATTGCTCACGTACAGCGAGCCCTTGTTGTTCTTCGTGTCGGCGATGGGCGTGCCGTAGAAGATGTACAAACCGGGCGTGATCGTGGCGGCGGAGGAACGCAGGATGACCTTGGTCAGCTCCTCGCAGTTCTTGAATGCGCTTTCGCCCACCGTCGTGAGCGCTACAGGCAGGTCTACTGCTACCCCTTTGTTTCCAAGAAGAGTGCATCCAGAAAATGCATACGTTCCAATCTCCTTCAAGCCTGCCCCGAAGTCGATGGTCTCCAGATGCGTGCAACCCTGAAACGCGTAACCGTCGATGAGTTCAACAGTATCGGGCAGCTTTACCGAGGGGAGCATGGTGCAGTTTTCGAATGCGTACCTGGGAATGCTGTTCACAACCGTCTTGTCGAAGTTGTTCAGCGTCGTGAGCTGTTTCTCGCCGCTGAAGCAGCTGTCGGGCAAGTTCTTGAACTCGCTCGTCCCCTGCGCGTTCAGGAGGAACGTGACCGAGGAAAGCGCTGTGAACGTATTGTGGAGCGTCGGCGTATACTCGCTGTATCCGCCACTCGTGTATGCGTAACCCTTCACCTTGGCGCCGGCGAGGCTGCGCACGTCGCTGTCGACGAACAGCGTCTTCACCTTGGCGGCAGACCCCCAATAATCCGAGTTGTCTTTGCCCCATTCCTCGGAGATCTTGTTGCCCTGGCTGTCGGCGCGGAAGATGTACACCGTGTCGCCCTCGTTCTTGGCGACGGCGTAATCGGTGTCGTATTCGCCGGTATACGTCTGGGTTTCGAGCCCGACCTCGACCGCCTGGAGGTCCCCCTCCTGAGCGTAGGCGGCAGGCACCATGCCGATAAGGGCTGCCATGAGCGCGACGAGCGCGATTAAACTAGCAACCCCCCCCCCGAGTCATCGTCTTCGTTGCGTTCATGACCTCTCCTCCTTACTCCGCACAACTTCCGCACTTATGATATCAGAACGGTAACACGCCTGTTCATAACAACGTTGCGCAACATCCCCGAGCCGCGTGGTTACAGTTCACGCGGTCCGCGACGGAATCACTTTTCCTCGGAGGATATCTGAGTCACCGCCGAGGCGCATGACGAGAAGGTCGCGCTTCCCGGTGACTCAGATATCCTCCGAGGAAAAGTGAGTCCTCCAACGATTGCGGCGGCGCGGAGCTAGCAACCTTGGCGGCAGCGGCGGCGTGCTATTGCGGCCGCGATTGCCGAGGCGAGCGAGGAAAGCCCGGCGAACAGGGCCAGCGCGCCCTGGGCGTCGCCCGTCTGCGGCAACCCAGTCGGGGCCGAGGAGGGACTTGCCGTACCGGAAGGCGGGAAGCTCGGATCGGCGTCGTCGGTCTTCTCCAAGGTATCCTCGACTGGCGCGATCTCGTCGCTTCCATCCGGTTCATCAGAATCATCTGCGTCGTCGGGCTCGTCGCTTTCCTTCGGATCATCTGGCTCGTCGGAGCCATCGGGTTCGTCGGACTCTTCGGCATCATCGGGTTCGTCAGAGTCGTCATCATCCAGGTCATCCGGGTTCGACGTGTCATCCGAACCTTCGGGGCCAATCGGCTCATCCTGGTCATCTGGCCCGTCCTGGCCATCGGGGTCGGCGACATCATTGGAATCGTCATCGATCCTCTGAGGGCTGAACGGGTCGTCTCCCGAGGTCGGCGGCTCGATGGGAATGGTATCGGACTCATCCGAATCGCCGGAATCGCTCGGCGGGGCAATCGGGCGAACGGGATCCGATGGTTGGATGGGTTCCACCGGCTCGGTCGCTTCAATCGGCTCGGCTGGCTCGGTCGGGTTCACCAGCTCGGTTGGTACCGGATCGACCAGCTCAACCGGATCGGTGGCATCCGTCTGTTCGATAGGCTCAGTCGGCTCTGCGGGCTCGGCGGGGCTAGCCGGCTCCGTCGGTTCAGCGGGCTCGGCGAGGCTAACCAGCTCGGCCGGCTCGACCGGATCGGCGGGCGGCGCGCTCCGACCAAACAGGACGGTGGGGGCTTCCGGAGCGCTCGCCTCTTCTGCGAACACATCTGATTCCAGATTCTCATCCTGGCGATTCGCCTCCACATAGTTCTCCTCTGCACCGGCTTCCTCAGAAGCGGGCTCCTCGGGAGTGGCATCTTCGGGGACAGCTTCCTCGGAGACGAACTCCATGGGAGCGGCTTCTCCGGGTGCTGCCCCTCCGGCGTCGGCCTCTTCGAAAGCGGTCTCCTCGGGGGCAGTCTCCCCGGAGATGACCTCCACGAGAGTAGCCTCTTCGGGTGTTGCCCCTCCTGCGTCGGCCTCCTCGGGAGCGGGCTCTTGATGCGCTTCTTCGCTGTCACCTACGCTTTCGGCAACGTCACCCACCACATCGCCGGCATCGCCGTTGCCGGCGACTTCGGCCTCGTCAACGCCCTCGACCACGTGAGCGCTCTCAACCTCACCCGCATTCTCGACCGGGTTCTCGTCGCGTTCGCCATCACTCCAGTCGACGCCGCTCGGCGTGTACGAGTCGCGGTGGAACTCGCCGTTGATCACGATGTTGGAGGCGATGATCTGGCCATCGACGTTGTGGTTCGCAATCACGTTGGCGAACGGCGCGAGCACGATGCCGATGACGCGGCCGCCGAACGAGACGTTCCCGCTGAACATGCCATCGCCCTTCGTCGAGTCGACGATGTTGACGATCGCGTTGAACGCCGACCAGCTCGAGCGCTCGCGGCTCGGCTCGTCGTTCACGATGATCGAGGGCAGCTGCACGTTGCCCATCCCGAGCGCGTCGACGTTCACGATGGCCGTTCCCGTATCCAGGCTGCGTATATGCACCTCGGTTCCGTATTTTGAAAGCGTCGCCGCGTCGACCGCGACAACCGTCGCGCCATCGGCAGAGGCGCTGATCGTACAGCGATTCATGTCACGGTCGTCGTACGTCCCGTTGCTGGCGAGCGCAGCGAGCGCACCGCTCGTTTCGCCGGCATGTTCGCGAAGCTCCGCGAAATTCGGAAGCTCGTCCGAATCGGCCTGGATCAGCGTGTTCTCGTTTCCGCCGTTGAAGGCGACCTTCGCCCCGTTGACCATCTTGGCCTGAGGGCAATCGGCCGCGCTCACCGACACGTTCGGGCCGACGACCACGGTGGAGCCGTTGCTCGTCGTGACCTGCGCCATGTTCCCCTCGACATGCGCGATAACGCTCTGCTCGGGTTCGGAGACGCAGTTCGTGCCGAACGTCTGGCCGTTCGCGACGAGCCGGTCGGTCATGATGTTGCTGTTAGTGTGCGCGTTGAGCGTCGTGCTCTCGAAGCCGACGAGACCGTAATCCGCGAACTCGGCGAGCCCGTCGGCAGCCTCGAGGGCAGCGGCTTGATCGCCGGCCTCTTGCGCCTGAACCGTCATCTGCGGCTGGTCGGCATAAGCGGCATCGGGCGCGAGCATCGACCCGCCCGCCGCCAAGACGCCGACGCTCAGCGCGATCGTGATGACGGCGCGTTGCGCATAGCTGCGCTTCGTGAGCAGGATCGGCTCGGTCGTCGTGGTTTTCCCAGCACGCGCGGCAAGCGCGTTCTTCGTGAAAGTTGCGTTCGTCATTGTCCCCATCTCCTTGGTCGCTCTTCGCTTCCTTCGATGGTTTCAATCTACGAACGGTCAACGCCTCGGCGTTGCGCAACATCATGAACGAGCCGGGGTCGCTCCTCCCGGCCCGCGGGCGCGGGACCTCCGGCTATTCGGCGATGGCCACGACGGAGAACTCGGTCGAGCCGGCGAGGACGAGCCGGTCGCCTGGCTGTAGCTCCGCGGGAGCGGGACTCCAACCCTTGTCCCGCTTCGAGCGCGGCGGCTCGACGACCACGCGCTCACCGTCGGCACGCACGAGCACCGTGCCATTGGTCGACCCGAGCCCTTCCACCCGCCACGTGCCGAAGCCGTCACGCCAAATGCGCGCATGGCGCCGCGACACGCCCGGACCCACGTCGTTAATCGAATGCGCCGCAAGCGACATCGCGCCGATTTCGGTCCCCTCGGCACTCTCGCTGAGCACGCGCGGGCTCCCCGAAAGCAAGCCGTCCTCCAAGCGGTACAGCGCCAACCTGCCCGCCGATCGCTCCCGGCCGGCCGCCGGCGCATCGCCGTCTTGCGACAGGTTCGTGCGAAGCTCGCGCATCATCGCCCGCTGCTTGGCCATGTCGAGCGCGAAACGGGCGGCTTCGCGCGCGTCGCCCGTGCAACCCGCGACGACGAACAGGGCGAGCGACACCTCTGCGGCATCGGCGGCGCCGCCCACCTCGGACCCGCTGACGCGCTCGGCCACGTTCGCATACAAGGCGCCGTCGCCGCCGAAGCCATCGAGCGACGCGCTCATGCGCTCGGCGCCCTCGCCGGTGAGCGCGGCGAGGATGTCGGCGTTGCCATGAGGGAGCTTCGACTTCTTCACGAGCCCCATGACCCGGGGAACGCTGCGCTCGTAAGGCGCAAGCCAGCCGTACACGCCCTCACCGGGTTCGACATGCACGACGTAGCGCGAGAGGTTCGACCGGGTCTCGATGAGGTCGACGGGCGCCTTGCCCGACGTGACCGACTCGTGAAGCACGATTGCCCGCGCGACGTCCTTGTTGCTCGCGTGCCATCGCTTCTGAAGAAGGTCGAACATCACTTCACGAGGAGTTTCCATCGTGCGCTCCTTAGGTTACCAACGCCTCCACACCGCGAGACAGAAAGTGAAAATGGGGTTCATCTCCAAATCGTATTATGGCGTATCATGGGGTTAACAATGGCAGGGAAATTCGGGGGGATGCACGTGGAGGACGAATCGCAACGCGACGAAACCGCTTTCAGTTTCGACGAATTCGACTTCGGCCCCACGGGCGAAGAGCTTCAGGCCGCCTTCAAGCCAAAGGGCGTGCGGCGCGTGACGCCCGCCGATTCGGCCCCCGCCGAAGCCAGCGACACGCGGCGGCAGCGCACCGAGAAGCACACCGTGTTCCTCGAATCGCCAGACTCGGCCCCGCGCCAAGACCGGGGCGGGGAAACACACGCCTTCAGCACGACCGAGCTTTCGTTCGACGATGTCGAAGCCTCGCTGCAGCCCGCCTCCGGCGCGAAGGCGAAGCGGGAACCCCCAACGACCGACGAGAGCACCGGCGTCGGCAGCCCGGTCGACGAGAGCCACGGGCAAACAGGGGCGATCGACTCCGCCGACTCCGAGGGAAAGGCTGCCCCACATGCCTCGCGCAAGCCGCTCATCATAACCGTCGCCGCAATCGCACTCATCGCCATAGCCATCGCCGCCTGGTTCGTCCTGCAACCTCACCGGGTCTCGTACAACGTCGTCTGCCTCGACAGCGTCACCCACGAGAGCATCGCGGACACGAAGGCCGAATCGGGAGAAGAGGGGTCGCGCGTCGACGTGCGCGCGCCCGAGGTCGAGGGGTATGCGCTTACCGCGGGAGAGCCGAGCGAGCGCTCCATCGAGCTTGCAGCCGGCGAGGGCATCGTCGTCACCTTCACGTACGACAAAATCGCCTCGTGCACAGTCGAATGCGTCGACCAGGACGGGACCGGCATTTCCGAGCCGCGGACGCTTGACGGGCTGAAGGCCGGCGAGACGATTGCCGAAACCGCGCCCGAGGTCGAAGGGTACGTGCTCACCTCCCTCGATCGCGTCGAGCTCGTGGTTTCCGGCGACGAGCCCAACGTTATCACGTTCACGTACGCGCGGCTCGTCTCGTTCGTCACCCGCTGCGTGAGCGCCTCGGGAGAGGAGCTGCGGGCAGACGCCGGCACGGGCGGGGTCGGCCAGGACGTCGTATGCGAAGCGCCCGCGATCGACGGGTACACGCTCGTCTCGGAACCGAGCCAGATCGTGAAGCTTTCGCCCGAGGAGGGCGCGAACGTGGTCACGTTCACCTACGAGAAAGTAGTGGCCCCGGCCAGCACGACATACTCGCAACCGTATTACTATGACACGTCGAGCGCTTCCGGAACCACCCAGACCGCTCCCGCCCCCGATCCGGGCACCGCCGCCGACGTGTACCTCAACTAGTGCCATGGCGAGCACGGGGTACCCGACATTCGGAAAACGCTACACGGTGCACGCGTTGCTTGGGCACGGCGGCATGGCAGAGGTGTATCAGGCCATCGACACGACGCTCGACCGCATCGTCGCGATAAAGGTGATGCTCCCCCAGCTCGAGAGCGACGCGACGTACGCGCGCCGCTTCAAGACGGAGGCGAAGGCGGCCGCGCGGATATCGAGCCCGTACGTCGTGAGCATCCACGACTGGGGTGAAGAGGACGGCCGCTACTACATCGTCATGGAATACGTGAGGGGCATCGACCTGCGGCAAGCGCTGTCGCAGCACGGGCCCCTCCATCCAGCCAAGGTCGCGGAGATCGGCTATCAGGCGTGCGCCGCCCTGCGCGAGGCGCACTGCAACGGCATCGTGCACCGCGACATCAAGCCGTCGAACATCATGATGCAGACGTCGGGCGACATCAAGATCATGGACTTCGGAATCGCGCAGGCAACGGGCGCGACGACGGTCCACGGGATGGCGGGCACCATCGCGTACATGAGCCCCGAGCAGAGGTCGGGCGCGCATGTCGGCCCTCAAGGCGACCTTTACTCGCTCGGCGTCACCTTGTACGAGCTCGCCACGGGCGTGCTTCCCGACATCGCGGTAGCGGCCTCGACGGGAAAGACCCTCGGCAACCGCCCCATCCCGCCGAGCCGGCTCAGGCGCGGCGTCGACGGGAACCTGGACGCAATCATCCTGAAGGCGCTCGAGCCGAGCCTGGACGCCCGTTACCAAAGCGCCCAGGACATGCTCGACGACTTCGAAGAGTATCTTTCCACGACCGCACATGCTTCGAAGGAAGGTGCCTTCCCCACGCTTTGGGCGCTCGCGTTCACGGGCGGGCCGGCGGGCATCGAGGGCAGCGTGGTCGCGTTCGACGCCCCGGCGATGGTGGGACGGGACCCATGTTCGGAAATCGCCGTTGACGACGAGGCGCTGTCTTTGCAGCACGCGCTTCTCACGCCCCGCGGCATGTCCCTGGAAGTCGAGGACATGGCCTCGCTCAACGGCACCTTCGTCGACGGCGAGCGCATCACCGGGTGCACGCTATGCCAAGCGGGATCGACCCTCGACATGGGCACCTGCCACGCCATCATCGGCAAGAAGCCCTAGCCGGCGAGCCATCGCGCGGACGGCCGAGTTTTCACGTGGCAACTCGGGTCATTTCACGGTCACGCGCAACGTGATGGTCTTGACCGCGGTCGTGTGCCCCTCGCCTTCCGAAAAACGTACGAAAGAACCGCCCCCTGAGCGTCTGAAAATGCCTCCTCTGTCATCCTGAGCGGAGCGCCGCAGGCGCGTAGTCGAAGGATCTCCCCAGGTCAGGCGACTGCGGGGATCCTTCGACTCGCTTCGCTCGCTCAGGATGACAAGATGAGGCATTTTTAGACAATCTCCCCCCTTGGGGAACAGCTACAGCATGCGCGCGAGGAACTGGCCGGTATAGCTTTCCGGGACTCGAGCGACTTGCTCGGGCGTGCCGGTCGCCACGATGGCGCCGCCTCGTTCGCCGCCTTCAGGGCCCAGGTCGATGATGCGGTCCGCAGATTTCACGACGTCGAGGTTATGTTCGATGACGAGCACGGTGTTGCCCGCATCGACGAGGCGTTGCAGCACCTCAAGCAGTTGGCGGACGTCCTCGAAATGCAGACCCGTGGTAGGCTCGTCGAGGATGTAGAACGTCTTGCCCGTCTGGCGCTTCTGCAGTTCGCTCGACAGCTTCACGCGCTGGGCCTCGCCGCCGGAAAGCGTGGTAGCCGGCTGGCCGAGGCGGATGTAGCCGAGCCCCACGTCGTGCAGCGTGTCGAGCTTTCTTTTGATGCCGGGTATGTTCTTGAAGAACTCGAGCGCCTCGTCGACCGTCATGTCGAGCACTTCGGCGATGTTCTTGCCCCGGTAGGTGACTTGCAGCGTCTCGCGGTTGTACCGTTGCCCGCCGCAAACCTCGCACGGGACGTACACGTCGGGCAAGAAGTGCATCTCGATCTTTATCTGCCCGTCGCCCTTACACGCCTCGCAGCGCCCGCCTTTCACGTTGAACGAGAAACGGCCCGGCGAGTAACCGCGCGCCTTCGACTCCTGAGTTGAAGAGAACAGGGCGCGGATGTCGTCCCACAAGCCGACGTAGGTAGCCGGGTTCGAGCGGGGGGTGCGACCAATCGGGCTCTGGTCGATGTTGATGGCCTTGTCGATCTTGTCGAGACCCGTAATCTTCCGGTAAGCACCGGTGCGGCGCCGCGCGTTGTTCACGCGGTTCGCAAGGAGCGGGGCGAGGGTGTCGGTGACAAGCGACGACTTGCCCGACCCCGAGACGCCGGTTACGACCGTGAACGTGCCGATCTCGATTTCGACATCGAGGTTTTTCAGGTTGTTCTCCGAAGCGCCCGTGAGTTTCACGACACCGCGATCCGGCCGGCGCCGTTGCTCGGGCACGGCGATCTTGCACTTGCCGCTCAGATAAGCGCCCGTGATGGAACCCTTCGCCTTCTCGATCTTGGCAGGCGTACCCGCAGCCACAACATAGCCGCCTTTCTCGCCCGCTCCCGGACCCATGTCGACGACGTAATCGGCAGCGCGGATGGTGTCTTCGTCGTGCTCGACCACGACGACCGTGTTTCCAAGGTCGCGCAAGCGGCGCAAAGTCTCGATGAGCCGTTCGTTGTCGCGCTGGTGAAGCCCGATAGACGGTTCGTCGAGGATGTAGAGCACCCCCATCAAGCCGGCCCCGATTTGCGTCGCCAGCCTGATGCGCTGCGCTTCGCCACCTGAAAGGGTGGCCGTTGCGCGCTCGAGCGTGAGGTAGTCGAGCCCGACGTCGACGAGGAACCGCAGGCGTGCCAGGATTTCTTTCACGATGGGGCCCGCTATCTGCAGATTCTGCCCCGCAAGCTCGAGGCCCTCGAAAAATGCCAGCGATTCGGCTGCGCTCATCTCGCAAACTTCGTGTATCGACTTCCCGCCGACCGTAACCGCGAGGATCTCGGGACGCAATCGCTTGCCGCCGCATGTCTTGCACGGAATGGTGGCGAAGTACTGCTCCATGCGCTCGCGTGCGCGATCGCTGTTCGCATCGCTCAGTTTCTCCTCCACCGCATGCAATGCGCCGTGCCAGTCGATGTACCAGTACGTGTTGCGGCCGTCGACCGTGACGTAATCTACTCGCACCTTCCCCTTCACGCCGTTCAGAAGAGCATTCTGCGCTTTCTTGGGCAGGTCTTCCCAAGGGGTGTCAACCGAAGCTCCCACATGCTTGAGGACGGCGGCGAACACTTGGGGATAGTAGTTGCCCGACTTAAATGGCGCGATAGCCCCATCTGCAACCGACAGCGAACGATCGGGCACCACGAGCGACGGATCGACTTCATCCCGGCTGCCGATGCCAAGGCATTCGGGACAAGCGCCGTAAGGCGCATTGAACGAGAAATCGCGCGGCTGCAGCTCGTCCATCGAATGGCCGTGCTCGGGGCATGCGAGCGCCAGCGAGAACACGTGCTCTCCCGGGCGCAGACCCCCCTTCGCTCCCGATGACATGGGAGCATCCGATTCAGGCGGATTTCCGTTCTCGTCGAGCAGCTGCACGAGCACGCGGCCGTCGGCGAGGTTGGTGGCGGTTTCGACCGATTCGGCGATGCGGCCCGTCGCCGACTCCTTCAAGACGACGCGGTCGACTACCACGTCGATGAAATGCTTGAACTTTTTATCGAGCGTGATTTCTTCGCCGGTGAGGCGCACGATCTCGCCGTCGATGCGCACGCGCGCGAACCCTTCGCGCGCCAGGTCGGCGAACAGTTTGGTGAACTCGCCTTTGCGCCCCGTGACCACCGGCGCCATGATGATAGCCTTGCGTTGTTTGCCGCCTGCGAGCCGCAGTATCTCATCGGTCACCTGGTCGGTCGTCTGCTTCTTGATCTCGCGCCCGCACTCAGGACAATGGGGAACACCGACCCGCGCGAAGAGGAGGCGCAGGTAATCGTATATTTCGGTGGTTGTTCCAACCGTGGAACGGGGATTGCGGCTGGTGGTCTTCTGGTCTATCGACACCGCAGGCGACAAGCCGTCGATGCTGTCGAGATCGGGTTTGCTCATCTGGCCGAGGAACATGCGCGCGTAGCTCGACAAGCTTTCAACGTAACGGCGCTGCCCTTCGGCGTACATGGTGTCGAAAGCCAACGAGGACTTCCCCGAACCTGACAGGCCCGTTATTACCACGAGCTTGTCGCGCGGAATGGTGAGATCGATGTCTTTCAGGTTGTGCTGGCGTGCGCCCTTTATTACGATAGCTTTCTGCCCCATGAAGCTCCCTTTACCGTTCGATTGCCCGCACGATTCTATCAGAGAACATTTGTTCTTACAAGAGAGCGACGTGCCCTCGTCGACCATTCGCCTCGCAGATGAGAAGCCGGCGTCGACACATGCGCGACGCCGGCTTCGGATACCGATCTTATGCTTCGTTTTCGGCAGTTTACTCTTTCTCTGCAGTTTCCGTTTTCGCAGGTTCCGGCTCTGCGGGCGCGTCGGCTTCCTCCGCAGTGGACTCGAGCTCGTCCACGACGTCGGCTTCGATCGCGTCTTCAGCCTCGGGTTCGGCCTCGGCTGCTGCCGCCGCCTCTTCCGCGTTCTTAGTCTGGGCAATCTTAGTGGCGGCATCAACGAATTCTTCCCGCTCTTCGGGGGTCATTCCGTGCATGAGCGCCTCGAGCGCACCCTGACGAAGGTCGTTTGCCGTGTCGCCGGCTTTTCTCTGGAGTTCGTCGCTGAGCTCCTTGCCCTGCTCGAGGGTGATCTCGCCCTTAGCGACGAGCATGTCGATGACCTCCTTGCCTTTCTCGCCCGTGTAGGCCAAAGCCCCGATGCCTGCCAGGAAAATGTTCTTGAAGCCGTCGCCGATGTTCGACATGGTGCAACCTCCTTGGTCGTTTCCAACTAAGGCCATGCTAGGGCATGGGCGAACCACCTTGACGGTTTGTTGCCAAACTGGCACCACTTCCCCTCTCAGCGCCGCCCATCGACGCGTCCTCAGGCACGGGGATGCGCTTGGGAATGCACCTGCTTCAAGCGCGCAGGCGACAGATGGGTGTAGATCTGCGTGGTCGACAACCTCGAATGGCCGAGCATCTCCTGAACGCTGCGCAGATCCGCTTCCCCGTCGAGCAGATCGGTCGCAAACGTGTGGCGCATGTCATGCGGGCTCAAACGGTCATCGAGCCCCGCCGCGCGTACGGTCGCCTTGAACATCTTGCGTATCGCGTCGGCGCTCATCGGGTTCCCCCTGCTCGAGACGAACAGGCTATCGCTCGTCTTGCTGCCGAGCAGCACCGGGCGGGCTTCGCCGAGGTACCTCCGCAGCGTTTCGACGCAGATGTCGTGTATCGGTATGATGCGCTCCTTGCGGCCCGTGCCGAACACCTTCACAAGCTTCGAAGAGAAGTCGATGTCGCCGAGTTGCAGCCCCGCCGTTTCGGAAACACGCGCGCCGCAGGCATAGAGAAGCTCGAGGATTGCCTGATCGCGTATGTCTCGAGCTGACTGCTCGCGCGGATTTCCCGCCTCATCGACCGGCCCATGGACCGCGAGCAGACGATCCATTTCCGCATGGCGAAGCACGTGCGGAAGGTGGCGGCTCTGCTTGGGCCCCGCGAGCACGCTTGCCGGATCGACTTCGATTATCCCCCGAAGGTCCATCCACTGGTAAAAGCCTTTGAGCGACGAGAGATGCCGGTTTATAGTCGCGCGCGCGTAACGGGCGGCATCGAGCTCGCCGAGATACGAGCGCAATTGGCGGTGCGTGACCGATAGCGGGTCGATGCCGTGACGCGCGCACCACCTGAGATACGCCTCGAGGTCGGCTCGGTATGCACGCATCGTGTGAACCGAATCGTTTCGCTCGACCCGCAGCGTTTCAATGTATTCGTCGAGCAGCTCGGCACCGCGCCCCCCGGCATTAATCTGCGAGGGCTCTCCCGTTTCGACCTTCGAGGACGCCATGACGCGTTTTGCCGCCCTCGTCTTCACCGCGCGACCAGCCACGTTACGCCTCCAAAAGCCCTGCGCGCACGAGTTCCCCGCGATACGCCTCGAGCGCTTCCGCGCCCCTTCTCGCATATGCGGCATAACGGTCGCGTTTGTTGCGGACGGGGTTCGCCAACGGCGGCATGATGCCGAAGTTCACGTGCATCGGCTGGTAATCGCGCGTTTCCGGGCTCGTCGCATGCGCGAGCAGAGCTCCAAACGCCGTATCGGCCGGCAAATCGGGGACGGCCAGCCCGTTTAGCCCGGCAACCACCGAAATCGCCGCATGCAATCCCGACCGAATGGCTTCGCAATAGCCTTCGGTCCCCCCGAGCTGGCCGGCGACGAACACCGGCACGCCAAGCCGGTCGGCCGCAGGCGCACGCAGGCGGAGCGACTTGTCGAGCAGGCGCGGCGCATCGATGAACGTGTTGCGATGCATGACCCCATAACGCGCGAATTCCGCGTTCTCGAGACCCGGGATCATGCGGAACACGCGCGCTTGCTCGCCGAACTTCAAGTTCGTCTGGAAGCCGACGAGGTTGTAACAGCTGCCGTTCGCGTCTTCAGCGCGCAGCTGGAGCGCCGCCCAGGGGCGCCTCCCCGTGCGGGGGTCGGTGAGCCCCACGGGCTTGAGGGGACCGAACCGGGGCGCGTCCCTGCCTGCCCGGGCGATTTCCTCGATGGGCTGGCATGCCTGGAAGAGGTCCCTCGTTTCGAAATCTCGCGCGATGACGCGCCCTGCTTCGAGCAGCTCGTCGACGAATCGCTCGTATTCGTCTTTCGAGAACGGCGCGTTCAGGTAATCCCCCTGCGGCGCCCCGTCGGCACCAGCCGCATCTTCGTAACGGCTCTGGCGGAACAGCACCGAGCGATCAAGCGAATCTGCCATGACGATGGGCGCGGCGGCATCGTAGAACGCAAGGTAGTCGCCGACGAGGGCGGACAGATCTTCAGCGAGCCCGTCGCTTGTCAGCGGCCCGGTTGCGAGCACGACCGCCGCCGAGCCGTCGACAACCTGAGCGACCGAAGTCACCTCTTCCCGCCGAAACTCGATAAGCGGTTCGGCTTCGACAAGTGCAGTGATCGACTGCGCGAACGCTTCGCGATCGACCGCGAGCGCTCCACCCGCGGCGACGGCGTTGCGACGCGCCTCGGCGTACAGCACCGACCCGAGCACATCGAGCTCTCGCTTCAGCATCCCCGCCGCGCTTTCGGGTTTCATGCTCTTCAGGGAGTTCGAGCACACGAGCTCCGCGCACTCGGATGTCTTATGCACGGCGGTGGGCCGCACGGGACGCATCTCGTGCAGGACCACGCGGACGCCGCGCCGCGCGAGTTGCAGCGCAGCTTCGCTTCCCGCCAGTCCGGCTCCTACTATGGCAACTGGTTTTTCCATAGGCCGAAGTGTATCATGCACACCAGCCAAACGAGAAAGGACGCCCACATGAAGCTGCTGGTCATCGGTGATGAGAAACGCTTTTTGAAGTACATGCCCGAACTCGATATCGTGAAGGCGTGCGACGTCACCGTCGTTGACCGAGGAACGCCTGACGAGGAAATCATCCGCCTCGCCGGAGCGGTCGACTTCATCGCCGCCGACGCCGTGAGCCCGGTGAGCGCCACCCTCATGGATGCATTCCCCGATCTGAAGCTCATCCATTCCGAAGGCGTTGCGTATAACGCCATCGACGTTCGGGCGGCGACCGAGCGCGGCATTACCGTGTGCAACAACGCTGGCGTTAACGCAGGCGCGGTCGCCGAGCAAACCGTGCTGCTCATGCTCGCCTGCCTACGGCACGTCGTGGAAGGAGACCGCGCTGTTCGCAGCGGGCAACAAATCCAGATGAAAGAGCGGCTTATGGTGGAGGGCCTCCGAGAGCTCGGCGATTGCAAGGTGGGCCTCGTGGGGCTGGGCAACATAGCCGTTGAAACGGCGTTGCGCCTTCATGCGTTCGGGTGCGACGTCTCCTACTGGAACCGCAATCGCAGGCCCGCCGGCAAAGAAGAGCAGCTGCATGTGACGTACCTGCCGCTCGACGAACTCGCGCGCACCTGCGACATCGTGAGCATCCACGTGCCGGTTACCCCCGATACCGAAAAGCTCGTCGACGCCGCGTTCCTCGAGTCGATGAAACCCGATGCGATTCTCGTGAACACGGCGCGAGGCGAAATCGTCGACCAGGCCGCCCTCGCCGACGCGCTTGAAAGGGGCGTCATCGGCGGAGCCGGCCTCGACACGCTCTCCCCCGAACCTGTGCCTGCAGACCATCCGCTCGCGAAGCTGTCGCCAGATGCCGCGAACCGCCTGGTTGTCTCGCCGCATATCGGCGGCGTCACCGAAGGCATGTTCCGCCGAGCCTGGCGCACCATCTGGGAAAACATCGCCCGCGCCGCCGTCGGCGAAACCCCCGTCAACATCGTGAACCGCTAGCGAGACGCACCTTCATAGTCACCGTGTGACACTTCTCGTCAGACACGAAGTGTCATTT
>JAFUBE010001018.1 GCA_017460365.1 Eggerthellaceae bacterium | reverse complement strand
GCAGCACGCCGGCCGACAGCACGCCGAGCGAAGTCACGCCGATCATCATGAAGCCGACGTTCACCGTGCCCCAGATCATCGCGCGGTGCAGCGATTTCGTGTCGCGGTAGCTCAGCGTGCGCACGACCGATTGCGGCAGGCAGAACGTGAACACGCCCACGAGCAGCCATTGCGTGAAGTACAGCCCCACCGGCATCGCCCCGCCAGAGAGCGGCTCCATCATTTCGGGGTGGTTCGCGGCTATCGTGTCCATGATGTTGGCGTAGCCGCCGCCGGCGCTCAGGATGCCGCCTGCGAGCACCACTATCCCGACGATCATTGCGATGCCGCAGAGCGCGTCGGTGAACGCCACGCCGCGAAAACCGCCGATGGTCGTGAAGAGGATGGCCGCGATGCCGAAGATCGCAAGCCCCGTGACGTAGCTGTAGCCGGTGACCGCTTCGAACAGCTTTGCCCCGCCCACGAACTGGGCGACCATCGTGGCCGCGAAGAACACGACGATGATGAGCGCGCTCGCAGCCGCCAGCGCGTTGCTCTGGTATCGCTCGCGGATGACGTCGATTACCGTGACCGCGCCGAGGCGCCGGCTTACGAGCCCCATCTTCTTGCCGAGGATGCCGTACAGCAAAAACAGCGCCGTCACCTGCACGCCCGCCATGTACACCCAGCCCCAGCCGATCGACCAAGCCTGTCCCGGGCCGCCGACGAAGCTCGACACGCTGCCGTAGGTTGCGATCGTGGTCATGGCCAGCACGAACGGCCCGAGCGTGCGGTTGCCGAGGAAGTATTCGTCGACGAAGGCGTGCACGCCGCCTGCGCTTGTGCCCCGTGCTGCCTGACGCCGCGCGATGAGCGCCACCGCGAGTGCGACCACGAGGAAAACCGCAACGGGAAGCAGGCCCGCCAACGCGATGCTATTCATGTTCGGCCCCTTCTCCGTCGTCGAGCGCAAAGTCCGCGAACACGCGCTTCGCGAGCACGACCGCCACCACGATGGCGCACGCCCACGTGCCAATCGTGCCTCCGACGACCCATAGCGGCGTGTGGAACACCGTGACGTCGAGCCCGGAAAGCCCGAACCCGCACGCTATCCACACGACGACCGTAATGGCGAGCCCCGCAACGGTCGCAGCCGCCTCGCGGTTCGCTTGCTCGTGTTTTTGCCTGTAGGAAAGGGTGGGCGATGCGCCCTTGGATTTACTCATGCTATGCTCTTTCTCGTATATCCGCTTCCCCCTGCGAGAAGTCGGGTTACGGCATGCACTATACCAGATGGAAGGGCGGAGTGCGCGATGTTGCTGGCGGTGAAGGTGGCGAATGCGGAAACCGCGATCGGCGTGTTCGACGGCGGCGAGCTTGCGGGGTCGTGGAACGTGACGACGCGTTCGCCGAGCACGGCCGACGAGCTCGGCCAGGTGGTTGCGCCGTTTTTGGACGCATGCGGTGCGCAAGCGCCCGACCAGGCGATTCTCTGCTCGGTTGTGCCTGCGCTCACCGAGCCGTGGGCCTGTGCGCTGAGAGGGATTGCCGGTTCACGCTCGCGCGTGGTCGGGCCTGGCTTGAAGACGGGCATCGCCGTGGGCTACAAGGACCCCGCCCAGCTCGGTGCCGATCGCGTGGCGTGCGCGGTGGCGGCTCGCGAGCTCGCAGGCGCGCCGGTCGTCGTGGCCGACTTCGACGCGGCGCTCACGCTCACGGTGGTCGGCGCGGACGGCACCCTTCTCGGTGGCCCCATCTCGCCGGGCATAGGTCCCTCGCTCGAGGCGCTGCACGAATCGGCCGCGCAACTTCCCGAAGTAGGCGTGAAGATGCCCAAGCGTGTGATCGCCCGCACCACCGCCGATGCCATCTGCGCAGGCGTCGTGCATGGTGAAGCGGCGCGCCTCGACGGGCTCGCCGAGGCGATCTGGCGCGAGCTCGGTTGCGAGACGGCGCTCGTTGCAACGGGCCGCTACTCCGAGCTGGTGGTTTCCGCATCGCGCCACGAATTCGCCTGCCGCCCCGACCTGGCCTTGCAGGGCCTGCGCATCATCTCCGCGCTCAACCGCTAGCGCAAGGGCTCGGCGTGACGCTTCTCGTCAGACACGAAGTGTCACGGGCAGGTTACGTACGTTTGGCAGGGCGCACG
>JAFUBE010000113.1 GCA_017460365.1 Eggerthellaceae bacterium | reverse complement strand
GGCGTCCGGGAATTCGTCGGCGAAAACACCGAGGAGCAGCGCTTCGAGGGCGGCATTATACTTCCGGGCTTCGGAGAGGGGCACGGGCACGTTAACCCCGGCGGCACCGAGGCGTTGGTTATGGTGAACTTGTTAGACGGGAGCTCCCTCGATGCACCACCCACCTTGGAAGACATCCGTTCCAAAGTCAAAGGGCATATCGAAGCGCATCCGGACTGGGATGTGTACCTGGGGACCGGTTTTCTCCCCGTGCCGGAAAGCCCGTTGGTCAGGCCAACGGCCGACATGCTCGACGGCCTGACGGACAAGCCCGTCGTCATCGCCGACATCGGGCATCATTCCTACTGGGTGAACCACGCCGCCATGGACCGGCTGGGCATCGACAAGGACACGCCCGACGTGAGCGACGGCATCATAGCGCGGGATGACGAGGGCAGGCCCATCGGCTTTTTCCGCGAGGGGGCCATGGACCTCATGAAGCCGCTCATCACCTATACGGTCGAGCAGTACAAGCAGGCCGTCCTGCACTTTCAGGAGGAGTACCTGGCCCACGGGGAGACCTTGGTCTTAGACCCCATCGTCAACTGGGACAACACCGACAACTTCCCCGAGGCCTGCCGGCAGCTCGACGCCGAGGGCAAGCTGCTCATGCACGTCTACGGCGCTTATCAGGTGTTCCAGGCCGAGGGCCACGACACGATGGCGGAAATCGAGCATGCGGCCGAGCTCCGCGAGAGGACTCGCGGATCCCATTTCGAGGTGAGCAACATCAAGGTCCAGGTGGACGGCACGATGCCGGGCGAGCCCTCGACCGCTTACATGAAGGAGCCCTATACCGACCCCTGGTCCCAGGAGAACGACCATCGCGGGCAGCTCCGCTTCGACGTCGAGACCCTGACAGCCGTCTACAAGCGCTCCCACGAGCTCGGTTTCACGGTACACGCACATGCCATCGGGGACGGGGCGCTCGCCATGACGCTCGACGCCATCGAGGGGGCCCTCGAGCAGACCGGGCCGCACGGACTGCGCGACGCCATCACGCACCTGCAGGTGGTGGACCTCTCGGACATCCCCCGCATGGCAAAGCTCGGCGTCGTCGCCGTGACCGACCCGCACTGGTTCACCATGGAGGACGGCTACTTCGGCATGATAGCAGCTGTGCTGGGAGAGGAGCGCGCGGAAAACCAGCTGCCCATGAAGTCGTTCTTCGATGCGGGCGTGGTGGTCACCGCAGCGAGCGACTACCCCGTCGAGAACCCGGCATACCCTCTGACCGGAATCCAGAAGGGCGTGTTGCGCCAGTACCCCGGCCAGCCGAGCACCCTGCACGGGGCCGCTGAGCGCGTATCGGTCGAGCAGATGATCGAGGCGACCACCATAAACGAGGCGTATCAGCTCCTATGCGACGACCGTCTGGGAAGCATCGCGGTCGGCAAGGAGGCCGACCTCGTGGTCCTCGGCGACGACATAACGCAATGCGAACCCGAGCACATCGCAGACGCCCCTGTCCTGGGTACGATGATCGGCGGTGAATGGGTCTTTGGTCCGCTCTTGAGTTCGTGAAACGCGTAGCGCGCGGCTTTGCAGGGCAAGGTGTCAGGCCTTGTTGCACGCGAGGGCGCGCGCCTTGGGCATTCGGCGATCCGATCGATGCTGATTAAATTCTTCCCATTGGAATTTCTTCATCTATACGTACGACGTCGCGCTTGTGGTCGTGTCGGTCCTTTTGGCGAGGTTCTATAATCACGTGAAGGGAATCGTTGCGAATAAGCAACGCGCGCAAACCGCGTAAGCCGAGACTTACGGGAGCGAACGGTATGGACATAAGCATTCTTCTGGCGTTGCAGGATTTTAGAAACGGCGCAGGCTCGATCCTGGCGGAATTCCTCGCGAAGATGACGTTTCTCGGCGAGCTGAACACGGTGCTTATCGTGATGGCAATCGTCTATTGGTGCGTCAGCAAGAGCTTCGGCACGTTCCTTTTGATGGGTTGGAGCGCCAACAGGCTGGTGAACGGCGTCCTCAAAGTGACAGCTTGCGCATACCGGCCTTGGATCAGGGATGCGGCTATCGTGCCCTACGGCGATGCCGTCACCACGGCGACGGGGTATTCGTTTCCCAGCGGCCATACGATGAACGCGGCGACGGTGTTCGGCGGCGTCGCCGTGAGGAAGGACATGCCCAAGGTCCTTCGCATCGTGATGCTCGCGCTCGTCGTGCTCGTCGCGTTTAGCCGCATATACCTGGGGGTGCACACGCCCCAAGACGTCATCGTCGGCGGTTTGGCCGGCCTGCTGGTGATGTGGCTGACCTACAGGCTGATGCAATGGGTCGAGGCGCATCCTGAAAAGGACATGATGGTGGTTTGCGTCGGCGTTGGGTTGGCCATCGCGGTCGCCGCGTATGCCGGCCTCAAACCGTATCCGATGGATTACAACGCAGAGGGCAAGTTGCTGGTCGACGGTGCCAAGATGGCCAACGACACGTTCAAGGGAGTCGGCTGGTGCATCGGTTTCCTCGTCGGATGGATTCTGGAAAGGCGATTTGTCGGGTTCTCGACCGATGTTCCTATGATGACGCGGGTAACGCGGCTTGCAATCGGCCTGCTCGGCTTCTATGTCATCAGCCTGATTCTGCTTCCCCTCGTCAAGGTCTGGATTGCCGGTGCGGCTGGAGCGCTCGTCACCTGCTTCCTCCAGATGCTCTATTTATCCTTCCTTTTCCCCTGGTGCATAAAACGTTTCGAGAAGAACGTGGCATGAAACGACGGCTTGTCTTTTACAGTACGCGAAGAAGAATCCGTAAATGAAGAGAGCAGATAAGAAGGAACGAGCGTTAGAAAACGACTTACAGGTTCAGCTGCTGATTTGGAAAACCCTGATTCCG
>JAFUBE010001017.1 GCA_017460365.1 Eggerthellaceae bacterium | reverse complement strand
GGGTCTGGCAGTAAGTGGGGCAGTAACGCCGAACCACGCCTTAATGGTAGACTTTTCTCAGCGAACCGAAGAACGGAGATTGCGATGGATCAGTCGTATGAGGGGTTTTACGCACGGTTCGAAACTCCTTCTAAACCGGTAGGATCGATGCTCATGGGGGCGGACAGCCTGGTAGGCGACGATTTCAAGGTTGAATTCCGCACCGAAGACGGGCGCGTGGTAGCATGGCTGCGCAACAAGTTCGATGCCGAAGTGGGTTTTCTCGACGTAGAAGGTTCGCGGCGGCTGCAGCTGGCGAACGCGCGCGAGCAGAAGATTCGCGCGGTCTTGTCGTTCGTCGCATATTCCGACTCGCCCGACCCAGGCTTGTACTGGGGCGAAGTGGCTGTGTTTTGCTTCAACCCGGCATATGCAAAGGAGATGGACGCTTTCGTCGACCGTGTGCGTGCGAAGATGGCCGACGGAGTGCGACCGGATATCAACTTGCGATCGTCGGGCGTTCAGAAGATCTTCGACGAACCAGGCTGGGTGCCGACCGAAACCGTCCCGCTGCCCAACAAGGCCAAGGGCATGGCCGTGCTAAAGGACCACCAGTCGATGTCGGAGAAGATGATCGAACAAGGGCGTGCGGGCAACCGCAGCTGCTATGCCGTGAGCATCGTTTTCATCGTCGTGATCGTGCTCGCTGTAGCGTTCGGACTCGCAAAGATGCTCGGCGTGCTGTAGGTGCTGCCCCACTGCCCCGCTTACTGCCAGACCCAAAGTGGGGTAGTTTTCAAAATCTAGAAATCAGAAGAAACTACCCCATTTTGGGTCTGGCAGTAAGTGGAGCAGTGGGGCAGCAGAGCAACATACGCTATTCCAGCGCGAACTCGATGAGCTTGGTACAAAGGGCTGGAAAATCGTAGCCGGCGGCGCGGGCGGCGTCGGGTAGGAGCGACGTCGCAGTCATGCCGGGGATGGTATTCGTTTCCAGGATCCACGGGGTTCCGTCGGCATCGATGATGAAGTCGGAACGTGAGACTCCGCGGCAGCCGAGCGCACGGTGGGCTCGCTGAGCGTAATCCTGTGCGGCAGCGGTGACTTCATCACTCAGGCGCGCGGGGCAGATATGCTGTGATCCGCCGGGAGCGTACTTCGACTCGAAGTCGTAAAACTCACCTTGCGGGACGATCTCGATGACCGGAAGCGCCTCGGTCTCGTCGTTGCCGAGCACTGCAACGGTTATTTCGGTGCCGGCGATGAAGCTTTCTATCACGAGCTGGTCGTCTATTTCGAACACGCGGTCAATCGCCGTCGATAGGTCGTCAGCGTCTTCGACAATTTCAACGCCGAGCGCGCTTCCTTCGGTGGCCGGCTTCACAACGCACGGGATGCCCACCGTCTCGATGATTTCGGGGATGTTGATGACGTCGGTAGCGCGCAGGCTAACCGAGGTGGCCGTGGGGATGCCGGCGTCGGCGTAGAGAACCTTTGATCGGGCTTTGTCCATCGCGATGGCACTGCCGATAACACCAGAGCACGTATATGGTATATCAAACATCTCAAGCATACCTTGGATAGTGCCGTCTTCGCCCATCTTGCCATGAAGCGTGAGGAAAGCGACGTCGAAAGGCTCTTCGATGAGGCGCTTGATATCATCCTTGCTGGCTGGATCGAGCAAGGTGACAGGAAAGCCTGCTTGCTCGAGGGCTTCTTTCGCACCTTTGCCGGAAGCGAGGGAAATCTCACGTTCGCCGCTTGTGCCACCGGATATGAGGGCGACACGGCATTCAGTCGGGTTGATGGGCATAGCCTGTCCTTTCGTTTCGCTGACGGTGCAAGTATATAGCAGAAGAATTGAATACTATTCGCTACTACCCCATTTTCTGCCAGACCCGAAGTGGGGCAGAGGCTAATTGGCCGCAGGCACCAGCTATATCGGAACCGCGGGAACGTCGGGTGCTGGCGGGTATGCCGGCCGCTTCGAGTTGATCGCGCCAGATTCCCATGAGTTGTGGGGAGACGGGTTTGAAAGGAGAACCCTCTACTTCGTTCAGGGGGATCAGATTCACGTGGCACAGCATGCGCCGACAGTAGGTTATAAGCGACTCGAGATCTTCTTTGCTGTCGTTGATACCGTCCATGAGTGCGTATTCGAAGCTGAAGCGACGGCCTGTTGCGTTTGAATAACGTTCAAGCGCTTGACGCAACGTACCGAGACGCTGGTTCTTCACGCCAGGCATGAGCTTGTCGCGAACTTCCTGACGCGCGGCGTGAAGTGAGACCGCGAGCGTAAACTGCTCAGGTTCTTCGGTAAAGCGCTCTATCCCTTTCACGATACCGCATGTGGAAACCGTGATGTGACGAGCACCGATGTTAAGCAGTTTCGGGTGGTTCATGATGCGCAGCGCCGCTAACGTCGCATCGTAGTTCGCAAACGGTTCGCCTTGCCCCATGACGACGACGTTGGTCACCCGCTCGCCAAAGTCTTTTTGAACTGCGAGAACTTGATCAACTATCTCTCCAGGCATAAGACTTCGCGTAAGGCCGTTCTTGCCAGTAGCGCAGAATTCACAGCCCATAGAACAGCCTGATTGACTCGAAGCACACACGGTAAAGCGACCGTCGTTCGACGGGAGGCCAACCGTCTCGACAAGAGTGTCGTCATAATACTTGAGAAGGTATTTGCGCGAGCCATCGACCGATGTTTGCTTGGTTGTGATTTCAGGAGTGTGCAAGGGGAAGGCGAGTGCAAACTGTTCGCGAATAACCTTCGGTATGTTCGTCATGTCATTGTAGCTGCGCGCTGCTTTCGCGTAGATCCACGTGAGGATTTGCTCAGCGCGGAAAACAGACAGGCCCGCATTGCGCATGATGCCTTCGACGCTGGCGATCGAGTAGCTTTTGATGGGTTCGCTCATGATATCCAATGTTTCACGTGAAACATCCGGTTTCACTAGTCGGGTCTGGTAAGGATACCATGCATGAAATGCAGCGCTTCACGACAGGATTTGAACGGCGCGTTGTTCAGATTGTTGGTGGAAAACCGTGGGGCACCTGGCATCCGGCGCAAAACGGTGCAGCGCCTAGCGGCGGGTTCATTTGCAACGCCACTAGGCGCGTCACCGTTATGTTATTCAGCGGTGATGATGCGAAAGAGGCGCTCAAGGTCGGCTTCGTCTTTGAAGGCGATCTCGATCTTATTCTTGCCTTTCACGCTTTTCACGCGAACGTCGGCTTGGAGGGTGTCGCGCAACGAACGGGCGACGGTCTTGTACGACTTCGGCGTTTGCGGACGCGGAGCCGGTTTCTTCTCGGGTTTGCCTGAAAGCAAACGCGCTATCGCCTCCGTTTCGCGCACCGACAGGGATTCCTCCATCAGCTTCTTCGTCAGCTTCGTGCGGCCTTCCGTGGTCGGCACCGACAGAATGGCGCGCGCGTGGCCCGCAGTGATCTTCTCCTCGAAAAGGAGCAGCTGCGCATCTTCGGGCAACTCTAACAGGCGCAACGCATTGGCAACCGTCGAGCGCCCTTTCGAAACAGCCTGAGCCACCTGACTCTGGGTCATCTTGCCACGTTCCATCATGCGGCGATACCCGTACGCCTCTTCAATCGGATTAAGGTCGCTGCGTTGGATGTTCTCGATGAGCGCCAGCATTATGGTTTCGTCGTCATCGACCTCGCGTACCCTGACGGGGACACGATCCAAGCCAATCTGCTTGCATGCCTGGTAACGGCGTTCTCCGGCAATGATTTGGTACTTGTTCCCTACCTTTCGTACGAGAATCGGCTGCAGTAAACCATTGCGCTTAATCGACTCCGCAAGCTCTTCCAGTTCTTCCTTTTTGAAGTTGGTACGGGGTTGATTCGGATTCGGTTCCACTAGTTCTATCGACACTTCGTCGGTTTCGCGTTCGACAGTTTTCTTCGCTTGCTCGCTCTTGATGCGTTTCGGCTCAGACTCTGGCTTCGTTTCGACCGCGCGCTCGACGACGCCTTTGATAGTTATGTTGTCTTCCTTATTAGAATATGGTTCATCATCGGTTTTCGGCGCCTGACGCATGACGGGTTTGTTAGGCGCATTCGGCGTTGATGACTTCGCTTTCGATCCTTCGCTCGTGGCTTGCTGCTCCTTTTCCGCCTCGACGACAATTCGCTCTACGGGGGAAGCCTTTTCCTGAGGAAGGTTGCTGTCGAGTTCGCTGCCCAACAGGGAGCTGAGGCCTCGCCCGAGGCCGCCTTTTTGCTTAGCCACGTTGCACCACTTCCTTTGCGAGTTCCTTGTATGCTATTGCGCCTTTTCCAACAGGATCGTATTGCGTGATGGGAATTCCATAGCTGGGCGCCTCGGAAAGCTTCACCGTACGAGGGATAATGGTCTCGAACACCTGGCGGCCGAAGTAATTGCGTACTTCTGCGGCCACCTGGCGCGATAATGTGGTACGCCCGTCATACATGGTAAGCAAGATTCCAAATATATCGAGCATCGGATTTAGGCGAGTTTTGACACGTTTCATTGATTCGAGGAGTTTTGTCACACCTTCCAGCGCATAAAACTCCGTTTGGATGGGAATTATGAGCTTGTCAGCGGCTACAAGCGAATTCACCGTGAGCAAGCCGAGCGACGGCGGACAGTCGATGAACACATAATCGTATCGGCCACGCATGGACCCGACCGCTTCCTTCAGGCGATTTTCACGCGCCATTTCGGAAACGAGCTCGACTTCGGCACCAGCTAGATTGATCGTGGCGGGCGCGAGATCGAGGCCTTCGCATACATCGGGAATGATGATTTCCTCTATGTTCGTCTCCTCGAGGAGAACGTTGTAGATGCAGCCGGGAAGCTCGCTTTTCTCTATTCCGAGGCCGCTGGTGGAATTGCCCTGTGGATCGAGATCGACCAGGAGCACCTGCTTGCCGAGTTCGCCAAGCGCCGCTGAGAGGTTAATCGCAGTCGTGGATTTTCCCACGCCGCCTTTCTGGTTGATGATCGCGATGATTTTCGTCGTTCCCACTACATGCGTCACGGGCTTCTTATCTTTATACGATTTGACGGGCGTCGGTTCGATTTCGGCTGGCTCCTGTTTCTTCACCTCACGTTCGACCACCTTCGCGTTCATAGCGGCAAGGTCTTCGGAAACAGCAGAGCTTTCTACATCAGCAGGTTTTTCCGCTGGCGCTGCGGGAGTAGAAGGTGCTGGAGTCTGTTCTGCGTTTCTGTCGCGTCTTAGGCCATCGAATAAACCCACGGGTGCCTCCTTTTGTTGATTCCCAGAAGTATACAACCTTTGATGTTTCACGTGAAACATGTTCACGAAGGTATATGAGATTAAAACAGCGATACACATGC
>JAFUBE010000112.1 GCA_017460365.1 Eggerthellaceae bacterium | reverse complement strand
GCCTTCACAGCTGGGCTCGGGCTTCTCATATCGGCCCTGTCGGTGTTTTTCCGCGACGTTATCCACCTCTGGTCCGTCATCCTAACGGCGTGGAATTACGCTACGCCCATCTTCTATCCGTACGACATGCTGGCGGGATGGATGCAAACGGTCATGCAGTTCAACCCCATGTACCACTACGTCACGTATTTCCGCAATATCGTGATGTGGAACACGACGCCCGATTTGCTCGAACACGGCATTTGCCTGGGAATGGCGATCGTCACTTTCATCATTGGCTACATCGCATTCCGCAAGAGCGAGAGCAAATTCATCTTGTATATCTAAGGAACGCAATGGCTGACCAGATTACAGCGCTCACCGGGAAAACCGATGCGAACGTGAAACCTGAGCCCATGATCGTCGTCGACGACGTCGACATGGTGTTCAACATGGCGAGCGAACAGCTCAACAGCTTGAAGGAATACTTCATCGCGCTCGTGCAAGGACGCCTATTCTTCAAAGAATTCAAAGCGCTCGAGAACATCTCCATCACCGTGAACCGAGGCGACGTGTACGGCATCGTGGGCACGAACGGCTCGGGAAAATCGACGCTGTTGAAAATCGTGGCGGGCGTGCTCGAGCCTTCGAAGGGGTCTTGCACGATCAACGGAACGATAGCCCCGCTCATCGAACTCGGCGCCGGATTCGACATGGAACTCACTGCGCGCGAGAACGTGTATCTGAACGGCGCATTGCTCGGGTACCGACGTGAATTCATCGACGAGAACTTCGATAGCATCATCGAGTTCGCCGAAATCGGCGACTTCGTCGACATGCCGCTGAAGAACTACTCGTCGGGCATGGTAGCGCGTATCGCATTCGCCATCGCCACGGCAACCGTTCCCGACATCCTCGTCGTCGACGAGGCGCTATCGGTCGGTGACTTCCTGTTCCAACAGAAATGCGAGCAACGCATCAACGAGCTCGTTTATGACCACGGCACCACATTGCTATTCGTGTCGCACAGCATCGACCAGGTCGAGCGCGTCTGCCAGAAAGCGCTGTGGATCGAAAAAGGCCACATGCGCATGAACGGCGAAGTCCACGAAGTGTGCGAGGAATACCGCAAATTGCAATCGTAACGCATGCGCCTGCGCCCGTCGTGGGCCTTGCAGGCACGGCATCGGAACGGAGTGACCATGGCGCCCTCGCCGCAAAACATTTCCGCCAGCCCCTTGTTCAGCCTCGTCATGCCCGTGTACGGCGTCGAGCGCTACATCGCAGACGCAATAGCCGACGTGCTGACGCAGGACTGCGGGGACTTCGAGCTCATCGTCGTCGACGATTGCACGCCCGACCGCTCAATCGAGATTGCGGAATACGTGGCGGGCGGCGATGCCCGCATGCGCATCGTGCACCACGAAAGCAATCGCGGGCTGTCGCAAGCACGCAACACCGGCATCGACGCGGCGCGCGGGCGTTGGCTGCTCTTTCCCGACCCCGACGACCGCTACGAGTCCGACATGCTCGCGAAAGTTCGCGACGCTGTCGACAACTGCGACACCGACCTGGTGGTCTTCGGGCATGTGCAGGAATACCACGATGCAAGCGGCAAGCACCTGTACGATAACGCGCTTATGCTCGAGAATGCCGCGTACGAACAAGGGCCCGAACTCGGACGGGCGGCTGTCGCGCTTGAACGGCAGACGCATCTTGGTTATGCGTGGAACAAAGCCTACCGCACCGAGCTCGTGCGCACCGCAGGCCTGCGTTTCGAAGACAACGTGCCGTTGATCGAGGATATCTTGTTCAACGTGGAGTATCTCAAGCACGCGCGTTCGGTCGTAACGCTTTCGTCCGTGCCGTACCGATACGCCAAGCGGCTCGGAGCGAACCTGACCAACGATTTCGTGCCGCGCTACTTCGAGCTGCACCGACGCCGGATCGCCGAGGTCCGCGCGCTCGCAAGCGGCTACGGGGCGCTCGACGAACAGGCGCAAGCGACGATCGGGGCGCTGTACGCGCGCTACATTCTCTCCGCGCTCGAGCGCAATGCGGATCCGCGGTCGAACATGACCCATGCTGAACGTATTAATTGGGTTCGCAAACTGTTCGAAGACGAACTGTTTTGCGAACTTATTCCGAAAGCGCATGCAGAAGACAGCGCTGCCTTAGCCGCTTGCTTGAAGCTTCTGAACGCGCGCAACCCCAAAGCGCTAGTCGCGCTCGGGCGTACGATTCACCTCGTCCGAAACCGCAGCACCGTTCTCTACTCGAAAGCAAAGTCGAAACGATGATGAAAACGCTAACTGTTGCTGTTCCTAGCTACAACGTCGAACGTTACCTGGCCGACAGCGCCGCAAGCTACTGCGCAGCAGGCGTCGACGAGCGGCTGGAAGTGCTCATAGTAGACGACGGCTCGACCGACAACACGCCAGTCATCGCGTCAGCGTGCGCTGAAATGTTTCCCGAAGTATTCCGTGTGGTGACAAAAGCCAATGGCGGACACGGCTCGGCCATCAACGCCGGCATTCGCGAGGCACGCGGCAAATACTTCCGCGTCATCGATGGCGACGATCGCATATGCTCGGCAAACGTTTCCGCATTGCTCGACGAACTTGACGAGGCCAGCGAAGACCTCGTCATCGACATGAAGCGCGAGGTGATGATGGGGACGCTTGAAAGCCGACTGCTTTCGCTGCCCGACGAGTTGCCGCGCGAATGCACCGTGGACTTCGAAGAGGTGTGCAACCGGTCCGATATCGAAGAGTTCTTCATGATTCACTCGACCAACGTTCGCACCGATTTCCTGCGAAAACACGAGGTGAGCTTGCTCGAGCACACCTTTTATGTGGACTACGAGTTCATCGTGAAAGTGGCAAGCCGTGCGCAGACGGTGCGCTTTCTTGACCTGGAAGCATGCAATTACTACATCGGCAACTCAGAGCAAAGCGTCGCGCCTCTCAATTACGTGAAACGATGGGACGATCATACGCGCGTCACACGCGAATTGCTCGATTTCACGCGTAACGAACCATGCGATGGCGAACGACGACGCTTCGTGGAATCGCGTGTCGACCTGCTCGTGAACACGCATTACAACATTGCGTTGATATACGACCCCAACCGCAAGCGGGGCCTTGTACGCGCACATGAATTCAGAGCGTATTTGAAGGATTACCATCCGCGCGAATTCCGCGCAGGAGAAAAGCGGTATTGGCAGGCACGCGTCCTACATACGCTCGGATTCGACGCTGCCAAGCTCGACCGTTTGATGAGGCGATGACATGCCATTGTTTTCAATCGTTATCCCCGTTTACAACGCTGAACAGTACCTTGGCGAATGCCTCGATTCGGTGATGGCGCAGACTTATCCTGGCTTCGAAGCGATATGTGTAAACGACGGATCAGCCGATTCGTCAGGGGAGATATTACGCGAATACGCCGATGGAGACCCTCGCTTTCGAATCGTATCGCGGGAAAACGGCGGCCCCTCAGCCGCTCGTAACACAGGGCTGCGCTGCGCAAAGGGAAAATACGTCGTGTTTCTCGATTGCGACGATGCGTTGGAACCTCGGGCGCTAGAGCAGCTCGAAGACGCGTTCGCCACGTACGACGTCGATGCGACCGTGTTCGGTTGGAGCTGCATTGGCGGCAATGCCGACCGCTGGCTCTCCAATCGCTCTACCGTACCTGAAAAACTATATCCCTCGTTCGAACCGGCGCTTGCCTTTGATGAGCCCACGCAACCGTTTCTGCGCATCGCCGTGAAGCACAAGCTTCTCTCGGAACGCGAAATCGCATTCGACGAGACGCTTTACCTGGGCGAAGATGCCGCTTTCCTGCTGAGCGTATACCCGAATGCCGAAGGCGTGAAGCTGCTCTCAGATCGGTTGTACCGATACCGTTTACCGCATGACGGATCGATCATGCAAAGGGTTTCGGGGAGCGCTGCAGAGGAATGCCTGCAGGCCATTAATACCGTAATCAGCGTATACGGGCGTTGGAAGCACGACAATGTCATTAATCTATACCGTGCTCCGCTCGTTGAATGGACAGTGAAATACGCGCTCTACACGGCGCTTCGCCAGGAAGAACCCGTGCGAAGCGAGTTGTGCTCTATCATACGCGAGCTATGGCTTGCCTGTTTCGACGAGCAGACCTTACGCAACCTCGACATACCAGCACACGCCAAGCGCCTCGTTAACCGCACGCTCGATTGCAACTTCGCAAACCCATCGCGCGACCTTCTCGCGTATCGCATCAGCGAATACGGCCTGCACGACCTTGCGCTGACCGCCCTCGATCGGATGAGGTGAACCGCATCTCGCCGGGCCCGAACCGGGCCGCTTGCGCGTACTGCCCCACTTACTGCCAGACCCAAAGTGGGGCAGTTTCGCGGAT
>JAFUBE010001016.1 GCA_017460365.1 Eggerthellaceae bacterium | reverse complement strand
GGGACTCGATGCGCTCTCGGAGGGCTTCGGGGTTGGTGGCGGCGAGCACGGCGCTGTTGTGAGCGTAGTAGGAGTCGCTGCCGAACTTGGCGAGGTACGCTGCCGTGCTCGGGCGGCCTGTCAGCTCCGCCACGAACGCGTTCATCTCGCGTCCGTCGCCGAAGGCCTCGTCGAGGAAGGCGAACGCGTTGTCGATCGTGCGGCCCGATGCCTCCACGAGCTGCTTCAGCCCATCGACGTCGCGCGCGTACCGACTGCTCACGAGCTTGAACGCATCTTCGCCTGCGATGACGCGCTCCTGCTCGCATGCCAGCACGTGCTCCCTCAATTCAGATACCGCTCTGCGCTCCTCGCGAACAGACGACGCGTCTGCTGCCTCCGATTCGATCCTCCGGTCGATGTCGTCGCCCCATTCGTCGGCCCGCTTCTCGAGCGTGTCGTGCACGGATGCCCCTGCGAGCAGTTGTTCCTTCGCCCCGCGGAGCTCGTCGCGCACATACGCTATGACCCGCTTGCGCTCCATCGTCGCGGAAAGCGTGGAATCCAGCCCGTCGAGCAGCAACCTCACGACGGCTAGGCGCTCATCGAGGCGCGCGGCTTTCGCGCGGTCGACGATTTCCCCACTTGCATCGCCTGACAGGATCTCCTTCACACGGTAGTCGGAGCGGTACTTCGCGAACAGCGCGTAATATTGCGCGAAACGCTCGGCGATCCCCTCGTCCTGGATGAACTGGCTGACGAGCGTGCAATCGATTGCGTGGCCCTTGCGCTCGTAGAGCTTCATGACGCGCGAGAGGTCATCCCACCCGCGGGCCGTGACGAACGACTTTCCCGAAGGCGTCGACTCGATCGAGTAGAACTGGTCGCGTTTCACCTGCAGGTACGACACGATCGCCGGGTGAACGCCGGTAGCAAGCGCGTAGCCCATCCAGGCGTCGAGGTCGGGCTCCACCTCCACCTTGCGCAAGCGGTCGAGCGTCACCACGTCGAAATCGTAGACCGATTTGTTGTACTCGGGCGGATTGCCCGCGCACACGACGACCCAGCCGTCGGGCACGCGATGACGTCCGAACGTCTTGAACTGCAGGAACTGCAGCATCGAGGGATACAGCGTTTCCGACACGCAGTTGATCTCGTCGAGGAAGAGGATGCCGCGCTCGTGCCCGGTGCGCTCGCGGTAGTCGTACAGCGAGGCGATGATCTCCGACATCGTGTACTCCGACACGTCGAACGACTCGTCGCCGTATTCCTTGTGCACGATGAAGGGCAGCCCGAGCGCCGACTGGCGCGTGTGATGCGTCATCGAGTACGACACGAGCCCGATGCCGAGCTCGCGCGCGACCTGCCCGACGACCGCCGTCTTGCCGATGCCCGGCGCGCCGAGCAGGAACAGCGGACGCTGCCCTTCCACGGGTATCTCGTACGCGCCCGTCTCGTCGCGCTCGAGGTACGCGTCGACCGTCGCCTTGATCTGCTCCTTCGCTTCCGCAATGTTCATGGTCGTTCCTTTCCCGGCGAAGAATGTGCATCCACCTCGTCGCCTGCTACAGTTCCAGCACCTCGTCTTCGGTCATGAGGACCTTCATGGCCCAGGGCGGCACCTTGCGGGTGTCGCACGAGTCGTCGATGAAGACGAACGCGCAGTCGTAATCGGGCGGTTGTTCGGGGTAGGTACCGATGCCGTCGGTCAGGTAGATCATGCCCTTCAGATTGGCGAACTCGCGCGCGGCGATCTGCTCGTCGACGTACTTGAAGACCGGCCGGAAGTCGGTGCCGCCGAACCCGCGCGCCGTGAACTCGGCGAACTCGTCGTCGAGCTGGCTCGTCTCGGTGACCTTCACGACCTTGCGCACTTCGCTGTCGCATTGCACGATGTGCACGTTCACCTTGCGCCCGAACGCCGCGGTGCTCTTCAGCACGTCGTACGTCTTCTCGACGAAGTGGCGCACGAGCCCGCCCGCGCACGACGACGACGTGTCGATGGCGATCACGAACTCGCGCACGCGCCGCGATTCCTGGTACTCGAGCGGCTCGATGAGCGGCATGTTGCCGTACTGCACGAGCCCGTAGGTATAGTAAATGTAGTCAAATTCCTCGGTCGACACCTTCATCTCCTCCGACAGCGCCGAGAACCGCTTCAGGAACTCGCGGTAGTCGTATGCCTTTCGGTTCGCGACGCCGAGGTTCACCTCGAAGGTGCCCGCGTCGATGCCCGCGCGACCGATGAAGGCCTCGAGCTCGATCTCGAGCAGCTGGCTGATGTCGCTCCAGGTGACGTCGTCGAGATCGGCCGAGGGAACGCCGAGCATGTCGGCGAAGGTCGCCTCCCCTTCTTCGAACGCCTCGATGTCGAGCAGGCGGTCGGCGCCTTCCACCTCGCCTTCGGCAGCCGCGCCGCCGGTGGAAGGGGCGGGCGACCCTGCCATGTTCACGGCGGGCTTGCTCTCGGCGTCGTCGACGTCGAGCTCGCTTGCACGCTCGCCGCGCAGGTGCTCCTCGTTGCGGCCAATGAGCTGCGTGTCTTTGCCGAACGTCATCTGGGCGGCAGGGCGTTCCTCTTCGCGCGTCCACACCGTATGGTCATCGCGCACGAACAGCTCGGGAAGCGATTCCACGAAGCGGGGCGACAGCGCGCGGGTGCCGCCTGGCATGCGCGCGTCGCGGTCGAGCGCCTCGACGAGCGCGTTGTACACCTTGTCGGCCGTGATGCGCTCGCATGCGGTTTGCAGCGTGGCAAGCGCACGACGGCGTTGCGCGTCGTTTGCGCTCGGGAATCGCAAGCCGACGAGCTCGAGCGCGCACGACTCCACCGCGATGTCGCTTGCGAGGTCCCAGAGCGCCCGATGAGGGTGGCGCTCGTCGAACGGGTGGCGGAACACGCAATGCAGGACCGCGTGCAGGTAATCGCGCACCACCTCGTCGGGGCTCTTCAGGTATGCCGAGACGACGGCGACGGTGTCGAGGTACACGAGGTAGCCATCGGTCGCCATCGGGCGCGTGAGCCGCTTCGATGCGAGCGGCATGCGCCAGAGCGCGATGTCCATGAAGCGCAGCGCCGTCATGAGCGAGATTCGCGCCTGGTCGACGACGTCAACCGCCAGCTGCGCCGTCTGGTCGAGCAGTTCGCTAGAGGGCATAATCCCACTCCTCGTCGCCGAGACGGGCGCGCTTCAAGGCGAGCAGGCGCGTCACCGCGGTCGTGTCCTCGCGCGACGCGAGCACGTCGATTGCGTGCGATATCGATTTCCGGTCGAGCATGCCGGCGTCGATCATGTACTCGAAGCCCTGCCAGTAATTGCGCGCCCCGAACTGCACGACGAGCGTGTCGAAGTTCGGTTCGAGCACGCGCAGGAACGCCGCGCGCTGGGTGCTGGAAAGGTGCACGGGACGCGCCAGCCGCGCGAGCATGAGCTTCGCTTGCAGCAGGCGGTCGGTTTCATGCGCAACGGCCTCGTCGTATGCGGCCAGGAAGGAAGGCAGGTCGAAGGCTTCGGTGCCCTTCGTCGATTCGAGCACGGCACGCTGTTCGCGCCTCGAGGGCATGCCAAGCCTGAGGACGCCCTGTTCGTCGGTATCGCGCATGATGATTTCCACCGATTCGCATGTGGCGTTAGTCGCGATTCCGCAGCCGCCTTCGAAGACGATCGCCTCGTGGATGCGCAAGGTGCCGATTTCGTACGTCCCCGCGAATGCGGTCGGCGTCACGAACGACACGCCGACAAGATCGATCACCGCCGCCTTGCCCGGGCAGAGCACGGCTACGAGACGGCCGTCTCCGAGCTTGCGGCACAGCACGCTGCCTTTCGCGCAGAAGCCGGGGTTTCCCGGTTCGACTTCGATCCGGTCGATCTTCGAGAGGTACGGCGCAGAGGCGCCCTCGAGCGATTCCGGCCCCGTCCTGAGCGCGAGCTCGGCAAGATCTACGCAGGATCTCGGTATGCTAACCGAGGATATCGAAGTGCACGAGAAGGCGAGGTCACCGATCTGCTCGAGCGTATCGGGCAGCGCGACCGAGGCAAGCCTGTGGCAACCGCGGAACGCCGCACGTCCGATGCGCGTAAGCCCAGAAGGCAGCTCGACTCGCTCAAGGTCGCCGTTCGCGGCGGCAAGCGACAGCTCCCCGCGAACTGACGACGCGAAGCACTCCTCCCCGACCGCGACGACATGGCAGCCGCCGAGCGTTTTGGGCACTTTCACAACCGAACCGTGCGCGAGACAGCGCGCAACCACGGCGCACCCGCCTACTATGCGGTACCGATAGTCCGCGCCCTCGATCGTTTCAGCATATTCCCGTTCCATAACGAGCCAAGTGTACCTTCAAATGTTAACCGAAGGTCACTCATACCGTATGGTTAGCGCGAATCAGTACGCTAGTATGATGGTTCTCGTCGCTGCAACAAGGTGCGCCACTTTTGCTCGGAGCATAAATGGCGCCATTCCGCAGGCGGTTGACGGGATCCCGTTGACCGCCTGCGGACTGAGCCATTTATGCTCCGAGCAGAAGTG
>JAFUBE010001015.1 GCA_017460365.1 Eggerthellaceae bacterium | reverse complement strand
TGCCCGAGGGCCCCCGCCTCACCTGGGGCGTCGCCTTCTCCGGCAAGCACGTGGCGGCCACGCGTGCCGCCACGGCCTCCTGAGCGCACGTTCGCCCGTCCCAGGCGTGGCCGGTCGGCCTGCATCGAACTGCCAAGCCGCCAAGGCGCAACACCTTGTGCCTGGTCGCCTCCAGGCTCAATATGTCCCGTCTGGCATCCGTCAATTACCAGGGATAAAATACGTTTTGGGTAACTAGGAGACGGAACTGCAGAAGACGGGATCATTGCGAGAGGATGCAGGAAACGCTATCTGAACCATCCGGAACGCTTAGGTACGAATTCATGAGATTTGCACGACTCGGTGACCTCCTGGTAGACGCGGGGGTCATCACCGAAGAACAACTGATGGCGGCTCTGAAGTCGCAGAAGGAAAGCAAGCGGCGCCTCGGCGACGAGCTCATCCAAACGGGCGTCATCACCGAGCGCCAGCTCATCGACGCGCTCATGATGCAGCTCGGGGTCGATTACATCGACCTGTCCACTACCGAGATCGACCCGGAAATGGCGCAGGTCCTTTCCAAGAATATCGCCAAGAAGTATTCGGTCGTCCCCGTGCGCACGCGCGGCGACGAGCTGTATCTGGCCATGGCCGACCCCCTGAACTTCATCGCGACCGAAGAGGTGCGCTCGGCAACCCATAGGCGCGTCATCCCGCTGATCGCCACGCAAAGCGGCGTCGAGCACGCCATCTCGGTGCTGTACGGCACCGAGGGAGCCAAGCGCGCCATCCGCGAGATGCAGCAGGAAACGGTGCGCGACACCGATTACGTCGGCACGCAGGTCTCCGACGTCGCCGACTCCGAATCGGCGGCGCCTTCCATCCGCCTGGTCGACAGCATCATCGAACGCGGGATCTCGGGGCATGCCTCCGACATCCACATCGAGCCGCAGGAAGACGTCGTGAACATCCGCATGCGCGTCGACGGCATCCTGCACAACACGCTCACCATTCCCAAGGAACTGCAGCAATCGGTCACGAGCCGCGTGAAGATCATGTGCGGCATGGACGTCACGGAGCGCCGCGTGCCGCAAGACGGTCGCGCCATCGTGCGCATCCGCATGCACGAGGCCGACCTGCGCACCTCCACGCTGCCCACGGTGCACGGCGAGAAGATCGTCTTGCGTATCCTCGACCGCGACGCCAAGCAGAACACCGCCGAAGAGCTGGGCTTTTACGGGCACAACCTCGAGGTGTACAACCAGCTGCTCGAGAACTCGCAGGGCGTCATCCTGCTCGTCGGCCCCACCGGCTCGGGCAAGTCGTCCACGCTGTTCACCATGATCGGCGCGCTCAACGACGAGGGCGTGAACATCGTCACGCTCGAAGACCCGGTCGAATACAGTATCGTCGGCGTGAACCAGGTGCAGGTGAACGAGAAGTTGGGCATGACGTTTGCGAGCGGCCTACGCTCCATCTTGCGCCAAGACCCCGACATCGTCTCGGTCGGCGAGATCCGCGACAACGAAACGGCCGAGATCGCCATGCGCGCGGCCGTCACGGGCCATCTGGTGCTGTCCACGTTGCACACTGGCGACGCGGTTTCCACGATCGACCGCTTGTCCGACATGGGAATCGAGCCGTACATGCTCGCCAAGGCGCTGAAGGGCGTCATCTCGCAGCGCCTCGTGCGCCGCATCTGCCCGCACTGCCGCGAGGAATACACGCCGAGCGCTGAAGAGCTCGAGAGCGTCGGCATGAACCCGAACGCCGCCGACGTGAAGTTCTACCGTGGCGCCGGCTGTCCCGAATGCTTCCAGAGCGGCTACCGCGGGCGCATCGTGATCGCCGAGGCGCTCGTCGTGAACAAGGACATGCGCGACGCCATCCACCATCAGGCGCCGCGCGAACAGCTCATGGCCGCCGTGCGCGCCAGCGGTTTCGAGCCGATTCTCGACAACGCGGTCGACCTGGTGCTTCGCGGCATCACGACTACCGAAGAAGTCCGCCGTACCATCTACACGACCGATTAGGAACCCGACATGCCCGAACTCAACGCCATCATCCAAACGGCGGCCGACCGTCGTGCGTCCGACATCCATATCGCGGCGGGGCTGCCCGTGCGCATCCGCGTCGACGGCGCGCTCGTCGATCTCGACGATTACGTGCTCACGCCCGCCGACTGCGAATCGCTTGCACGCCAAGCTGCGGGCGACGCATACGAGAGTATTGCCAAGATCGGCGAGCTCGACATGGCCGACACCTACACAGGGCACATTCGCTGCCGCTTGAACATCTACCATTCCATGCGCAGCGTGTGCTTGGCGATTCGCATCCTGTCCGATTCCATTCCCGAGCTCGGCTCGCTCGGCCTGCCGCCCGTCGTCATGGACTTCCCGACGTACCAGAAGGGCATCGTGCTCGTCACCGGCGAGACGGGCTCGGGCAAGTCGACCACGCTCGCATCCATCCTGAATACGATCAACCAAACGCGCCCCGACCACATCATCACGCTCGAAGACCCGATCGAGTACGTGTACGAGCCTCAGCGCTGCTCCATCGATCAGCGCGAGATCGGGCGCGACACCGTGTCGTATGCCGAGGGACTGCGCGCCATCCTTCGCGAAGACCCCGACGTCATCCTCATCGGCGAGATGCGCGACCTCGACACGATCGAGACTGCGCTCACGGCCGCCGAGACCGGGCACCTCGTGTTCGGCACGCTGCACACCCAGTCGGCCGCCGATTCGATCGACCGCCTCGTCGACGTGTTCCCCGAAGGCCGCCAGCGCCAGATTCGCCTGCAGCTCTCCATGGTGCTGCGAGCGGTCATCTCCCAACAGCTCCTGCCGCGTGCAGGCGGGGAGGGGCGCGCGGCTGCCTGCGAGGTGATGATCGTGAACCCGGCTATCCGCAACCTCATCCGCGAGGGCAAGACGCCGCAGATCCAGAACACGCTCGCCACCACCGCCGAGCTCGGCGCCATCACGATGGACAATATGCTGGTCAACCTCGTGCGCTCGCGCACGATCACTCGCGAAACCGCCATTCAGGCCGCCCACGACCCCGACTTCGTAAAGCGCAACGCCCGCTAACCCAAAGTGTGACACTTCCCGTCAGACACGATCTGTCATTTTTCGGGTGGTGCCTGCTGTGCCGCACGTCTTCCTCGAAAAATGACAGATCGTGTCTGACGGGAAGTGTCACACCGTGTTTCCTGGGGAAGCGTCTGCCGTTCGCGGCGAAGAAATGTGTGACGCGGCTTCGCCGCTGAGGAAGAACCCGCCGCTAGCGCGGCGGCGGCAAGCTCAAGAGCTTGCCCTACGGAGGGGCTTGCGATGACATGCGCAATAGCCGAAGTGCACGCCCTGCGACGCATAAGACAGCGATGCGCCTCCGGCGCTGTATGGCAC
>JAFUBE010001014.1 GCA_017460365.1 Eggerthellaceae bacterium | reverse complement strand
GCCGAGGGGGCTGTCGAACTCGGACTCCTCGAGCGCCGCGCAGTCGATGTGCATAAGGCGCAGGAAACGGTCGAACTCGCGTACGGTGAGCACAGCGTCGACATCGGGGCCGGCCTCGGTGGCCAGCTGCGGCACGCCGCACTCGTACTTCTTGGCAACGCACGGCATGACCGACACGACGAACAGGCGCTTGCCGTCCGCCTCGGCCTGCTCGCGCATCGTGTTCTTCACGACCGCGCCCATCATCTGGTGCGGCGACTTCGCACTCGAAAGCTGGCCCACGAACTGCGGGTAATGCTGCTTCGCGAAACGCACCCAACCCGGGCAGCAGCTCGTGAACATCGGGCGCTTCTTGCCCTCTTTCAGCCATTCTATGAACTCGCTGCCCTCCTCCATGATCGTGAGGTCTGCGGCGAAGTCGGTGTCGAACACGCGGTCGAACCCGAGCTCGCGCAAAGCCGACGCCATGCGGCCGGGCGTGGCGTCTTCACGCGCAAGCCCCACGCCTTCGCCCCACGAGGCGCGAACCGCCGGTGCAACCTGCACGACCGTGAGCACCTCCGGGTCGATGATGGCGTCCATCACCACGTCGATGTCGTTGCGCGCGGTGAGCGCCCCGGTCGGGCAATGCGTGATGCACTGGCCGCAGCACGAGCACCCCGCTTCGCTGATCTCGAGACCCTCGCGCACGACGACGCCCATGTTCGGGCCCGCGCCCGTGAAGTCCCACACGGCGCACGCCTGCACCTTGGCGCACTCGGCGACGCAGCGCATGCAATGGATGCATTTCGAGTCGTCGCGTTGCAACGGGAAGGTCTCGTCCCACAAGCCGCGATCGGGCGGCAGGTACTCCGACTCGCGCGCCGCAAAATCGCTCGCGAGCTGACGCAGCGCACACGTATCGACGCGCGCGCATGACGTGGACTCGCTGCGAGGGGTCTCGAGCAGCGCCTCGAGGTTCTGCCGCCGTGCCGACGCGACGCGCGGCGTGGTCGTGCGAACCTCCATGCCGTCGCGCACCACCGTCTCGCATGCGGGCACGAGCTCGCCATCGGCTTCCACCAGACACACGCGACACGACGCGATCTTGTTCAGTTCGCGCATCCAACACAACGTGGGAATATCGACACCGGCCTTGCGCGCCGCCATCAACAGGGTAGCGCCATCGCGCGCCTCGACTTCCCGTCCGTCTATCGTAAGCTTCACCATTGTCAGCTCCATTCCTCCAACATTGCAAAGGAGACTAGGTCTCTTTTGCACTACCAGGTTTCGAGGCCGCGCCCGGTCAGGGCGCCAATGCCGAAGACGTCGCAGCGCAGGCAGCGGCCGCATTCCTGGGCGGCCTCCTCGTCGCTGATCGGCAGCTCGATGTAGTCGTAGTCGCATTTGCGCTCGCGAACGGGACGCTCCGAAACCTGAACGCGGCCGTACGCAGTGCGGTCGTTGCGCCGCGCGGGCGGGGTCACCGCCCCGCAATCGAGCTCATGGTGGAAACCGAGCACCTCGTCGATGTTGCGCGCCGCCGCCTTGCCGGCCCCGATGGCCATGATGACCGTGCGCGGACCGGTTTGGCAATCGCCGCCGACGAACACGTT
>JAFUBE010001013.1 GCA_017460365.1 Eggerthellaceae bacterium | reverse complement strand
CGTTGAGCGCCGTCAGGCGTGCGACGGCCTCTTCAGTCAGCGGCACGTTATCGGGGAACATGAAGTATGCGTACGCCTGCGTGGCGCTGCGGCCCACACGCCCCTTCAACTGATACATCTGCGCAAGGCCCAAGCGCTGCGAATCCTCGATGATGAGCGTGTTCGTATGAGGGTTGTCGATGCCACTTTCGATAATGGTCGTGGCAACGAGCACATCGAGCTCGCCGGCACTGAAGTCCTCCATCACATGCTCGAGTTCTTCCTTGCCCATCTGGCCATGCGCCACACCCACACGCGCTTCGCCGGCGGCTTCTTGCACGCGCGCAACCGCATCGTCGATGCTGCGCACGCGATTGCTCACGTAGTACACCTGGCCCTTGCGGGCGAGCTCGCGACGGATGGCCGCGCTCACCAAGTCGGGATCCCACTCCCCCACATGCACTTCCACCGGTCGGCGTTCGTCGGGCGGCGTCAGGATAAGGCTCATGTCGCGCACACCCGAAAGCGACATCTGCATCGTGCGCGGGATGGGCGTCGCCGAAAGCGTAAGCACGTCGATGTACTCGCGCAGGTTCTTCATCTGTTCTTTATGACCCACGCCGAAGCGCTGTTCCTCATCGATGATGACGAGCCCCAAATCGTGTGGGTTCACATCGCGCGAGAGCAGCCGATGCGTACCCACCAAAATCTGCACCGTGCCATCGGCGAAGCCTTCAAGGGCAGCTTTCTGCTGCGCCGGCGTACGGAAGCGACTGAGCACTTCCACATGCACGCCAAACGGCTCGCACCGGTCGCGGAAGTTCGTGAAATGCTGCTGCGCCAGAATCGTCGTGGGGCACAGCACCATGACCTGCTTGTCGTCCTGCGTGGCCTTGAACGCGGCGCGCAGGGCGACCTCCGTTTTCCCGAACCCAACGTCTCCGCAGATGAGGCGGTCCATCGGACGACCCGATTGCATGTCGGCCTTCACGTCGGCGATAGCCGCCAGCTGGTCGGTCGTCTCCTGATACGGGAAGGCATCTTCCAGTTCCTGCTGCCAAGGCGTATCGGGGCTGAAGCGGAAACCCTGCACGGCTGCGCGGCGCGCATACACGTCGACAAGATCGAATGCGAGCTTCTTCGTGGCTTTGCGGGCGCGCGTCATCGCGCGCGACCAGTCGGCCGTGTTCAGGCGCGTCAGGCGCGGTTCGCCGCCTTCGGGGCCAACGTAGCGCGTCACGCGATCGAGTTGTTCCACCGGCACGTACAGCTTGTCGCCCTCGGCGTATTCGATGAGCAGGTAATCGCGGCGCGTGCCGTCGACGTCCTGCTGCACGAGCCCCGTGAAATGCCCGATGCCATGCGCTGCGTGCACAACGTAGTCGCCCGGCGCATACGGGAACGTGATCTCGGTGATGTCGATATGGCGCGTCGGCTTGTGAGCAGAAGCGCCCTGCGTGTCGGACACGCTGATCATGGCGAGCTTCGCCTTGGGAATGATCATGCCGAGCGGAATCTCGACGTCGACGACGTTGACGACGCCCTTGCGCAGGCGGCGTTTGCGGATTTCCTCGG
>JAFUBE010001012.1 GCA_017460365.1 Eggerthellaceae bacterium | reverse complement strand
GCCCGCCATCTGCGGCGCCCCGCCTACCGCCAGACCCGAAACGGGGATCGCCGCGGACTACCCCACTTACTGCCAGGCCCAAAATGGGGTAGTTTCTAGGATTTGCGCTTCGAAAGAAGCGAAATCCGCGAAACTACCCCATTTTGGGCCTGGCAGTAAGTGGGGTAGTCCGCGGCGATCCCCGTTTCGGGTCTGGCGGTAGGCGGGGCGCCGCGAGAGGTCTATTTTGCGAGCGCGTTCTTAACGCGATCGGCCTTTTCCGCGTCCATGAGGTCGAGCAACCTCTGCAGCTGCTCGTCCTGCTCGCGGACTGTTTCGGGGGAATCGGGCTGCTCGATGGCCTTCTTCACCAGCTGATCGGCTTGGGCTTTGCTGCCCTCTGGCTCCTTCTTTGTTGCGACCTGAGCTTTTTCCTGCTCGGGAATCTCGAAAATCGTCGACGTCTTCTCGACGCCCACCGGGAAGTAATTCGGGTCCATGGCAAGGCAGTTCTTGGGGCACACCGTGACGCAATAGCCGCATTGCACGCAGGCGAACGGGTTGATTTCCCATGTGCGCGCTTTGCGGTCGACCTTGATGCAATCGGTCGAGCAATTGCGATCGCACATGCCGCACACAATGCAATTGTTCACATCGATGACGATATGCCCTTTAAGCCCCTTCGGTTGCGGCTTCGTCTCGATCGGGTACATCACCGTTTCAGGCTTCTTGAACAACGACCCGAACGTCATCTTGCCCAGTTTGAAAGCTCCCATGAAACTACCTTTCCGTGCAGCTGATGCAGGGGTCGATCGTGAGGATGATCATGTTCACGTCCGCGACGTCGCATCCCTTGAGCGCTACCGCCATGCCGGCGAGGTTCTGCGAAGTCGGCGTGCGCATGCGCATGCGGTCGAGATTTTTCGTGCCGTTGCCCTTCGCGAAGTAATAGCATTCGCCACGCGGTTGTTCGAGGACGTTGCAAGCCTCTGCTCCGGCGAGCGGATTGCCCTTCACCGGCACGTCGATGTCGCCATCGGGAATCTTGGCAACGAGCTCTTTTATGATGTCGATCGATTGCGGCACCTCGGCAGCTCGCACTTCCATGCGCGCGTAACAATCGCAGTTCGCAGACGTGATCGGCTGGAAATCAGACAGGTCGCCGTATGCGCCGTTCCCGAGCATGCGCACATCGTACGGCACGTTCGAAGCGCGCCCGAACGGCCCGACCATGCTGAGGTCGAGAGCCTTTTCGGTCGGGATGACACCCACGCCAGCCGTGCGGTTGTGCACCGACGGGTCGGTGAGGAACGTCGCCACGAGCTGGTTGTACTCGTCCTTGATGCCGTCGAGGACGTGGATGATCTGGTCGAACATTCCCCGGTCGATGTCGCGGTGGACACCGCCCACCTTCACGACCGAGAAGATGACGCGACCGCCAGTCGTCTTCTCGAACAGGTCGAGCACGCGCTCGCGTAAGCGCCAGCAGTGCATAAACAACGCTTCGTGGCCGAACGCGTCGGCAGCCAGGCCGAGCCAGAGAATATGCGAATGCACACGGGAAAGCTCGTGCCAGATTACGCGCAGGTACTCGGCGCGTTTGGGAATCTCGACGCCCATGAGGCGCTCGACCGTTTCTGCATAACCCATCGAATGGCCGAAAGCACAGATGCCGCAGATGCGTTCGGCAACGTAAATGAACTGGTTGTAGTCCTTCGTCTGCACGAGACGCTCGAGGCCTCGGTGCACGAAGCCGATCTGCGGAGTGGCTTCGAGAACCACCTCGTCCTCGACGACGAGGTCGAGGTGAATCGGCTCCGGCAGAACCGGGTGCTGAGGGCCAAAGGGAATAACCGATGCTTTGCCCATGCTAGTTTCCTCCCTTGCGCGAAAGCGCCGCGCGCACCTTGGCGGCTTTCGCGTCATCCATATTTCCGAGCAGCTCTGCAAGCTGCTCGTCGGCTATCTGGTCGGCTGGAGCGGCGGCCATGTCGGCTGAAAGCGAATCTGCAGGCACGCCCGCATCGCGCGCAGCTTTCGCCGCTATGGCAGCGCACACCTTGGCGGCCTTCGCATCATCGAGCCCGGCGATCTTTTCCTCGAGAACCGCATCGACTGGCTTTTCAGCGAGAGAAACAGGCGCGTCGGTTGGTTTTTCGTCTTTCGCAGGCTCTTTCGCAGCCGGCTTGGCAGAGGCCGCTTCAGGCGAAGGGGCTGCGGTGGCTGCAGCTTCGCGAGCCGCAAGTGCTGCACGAACTTTTGCCACCTTATCGGGCGACATGGTCGCAAGCTTTTCTTCCAGTTTCGCGCGCTTCTCGTCGCTCAGCACGAACGCGCGCGGAGATGCTGTTGTCTCTGCGCTCGCCTCGCCCGTTGCCTTTTCCTTCGCAGCCTTGGCGGCGGCGACCTTCGCGGCTTTTTCCTTGGCTGCCTTCTGCTCGGGTGTGATGAACGTCATCGGCTCGACCTGGGCCGGTGCGTACATGGCTCCGTGGAAGTCGATTGCGATGTCGCGCATGTCCACGCCGAACAGCTCGCGCGCCTCGTTCTCGAACACGAACGCAGCAAGGAACAGATCGGTGATCGAGGGCACCGGCGTATCCTTTTTCACGCCTTCGACGCGGTAGTTCACGACATGATGGTCGTGCATGTCCATGAACGAGTAGTACAAATCGACACCGTCGTCGGTGTTCACGGCATGCGTCTGGATAAAGCGCCAGCCATCGGCTTTCAGCACCGCAGCCTCGCGCCTGAGCTGGTCGAGTTCCAGGGGAATGTACTCGCTTGCAAACGCCATGTCCTTAAGCCCCCTTCTTCGCAAGTTGAAGCGCTTTCGACTTCTCTTCCAGAATGCCGAGGCCTTGCACGACCGCATCGATGATCGTTTCGGGCCGCACGGCGCAACCCGGCGCATACACGTCGACCGGAATGGCCTTGTCGACGCCGCCGAGCACGTTATAGCAATCGTGGAATATTCCGCCGGTACACGCGCAGATTCCGCATGCCACGACAACTTTCGGCTCCACCATCTGGTCGTAAATCTGCTGGATGACCGAAATGTTGCGCTCGTTCACCGAACCGGTTACGAGGAATATGTCGGCATGCTTGGGATTGCCCGTGTTGATGATGCCGAACCGCTCAACGTCGAACCCGGGGCAGAGCGCCGCGAGCACTTCGATGTCGCATCCGTTGCAGCTCGAAGCATCGTAATGGATGACCCAAGGTGATTTCGTTGCGTACGTCATCGATGCCCCTCCTAGATGAACGCCAGGAATACCATGTTGATACCGCCGCAAATGAGAGCGACGAGCCACGACCAGCGCAGCATTGCTTGCCACTTCACGCGGGCGAAGTTGTTATCGATGAGGATCTCGAAGAACCAGATCGCGAGCACGACCACGATGGCCAAAACGATCGACAGCGGATTGCCCCAGATGAAGAACATGGCCGTCCATCCGAGGAACAGCACCGTCTCGCACCAGTGCATGATCTCCACCTTCGCGAGCGTCTTGCCGCTCATCTCGGTCGTCACGCCGCGCACGATCTCCTGGTGCGCGTGATGCGACATCGAGATATCGAACGGCGATTTGCGGAGCTTGATCGTGAGGATGAACATGAACCCGATGAACGCGGGGACAGTGAACACGATAACGGGCAAATCGATCGCGAAGACCTCACGCACCATGAACGTGTGCACCGTCATGTAGAAGCACACGGCCATGAGCAGCACCATCGGCTCGTACGACATGACTTGGATGGCTTCGCGCGCGGCGCCGATCTCGGAATAGGGGCTGCGCGACGAGTACGCGGCCATGATGAAGAACAGGGCCGCCATGGTGATGACGAACGCGCTCATGAGCAGATTGCCGCCCGAGAAGAAGATGCCCCCGGCGAACGCCGTGAAAACGAGCGCGCACGTCATGTAAACGCCATCGACGCCGCTGACCGTTACGTTGTCTTTCTCCAGAAGCTTTCGCACGTCGTAATACGGCTGCAGCAGCGGAGGCCCCACGCGCCCTTGCATGCGGGCGGAGATGATGCGGTCGAGACCTGCGAGCAAGCACCCTATGATGGGCGCCAAAATCGCAAACGCCACAGTGCCAACCAGCACCGATATGAACGAGAATGACGTGAATGTTTCTAGCATGTCTTCCTCCTACAGCACCGGCGGGATGATGACGCCGCTTGCCACCAGGGCGACCACTATGATGACTGCGCAAACCGCCTCGCCGATGGGACGAACGCGGGATTCCCCGAAAATCGACTCGAGGTACATGTTGCGCGACGATGCGACCGTTTCGCCAGACAGGCTGTTGCGGTAGACGCGCTCGTCGGAATCGACGCCGACACCCGAAAGGTACACGCTGCCGCGCTTGGCTTTCGAGCCGCCCAACCCCGCGAAAAGCACCACGATGACGAACACGGCGAGAATCGACGAAATCCACAGGTTGTCAAGCGCGATGTCGCGGCCGAGCTCGCCGAACGTGTCGATGAGATACGGCTCGACGAGCAGGTGCGACATGAACGGCAACGCCACGCACGCCACGACGGCAATGGCCGCCATGAGGATCTGCGAGATCCACTCGGAGGTATGCACCGTGCGCTCGACGTTTTCGGGCTGGCCCGCGATGCCGGAAAGCTTGCCGAGCCACTTACCCCAGAACATGAACGTCGCCGCCGAACCAAACGCCAGGAGTAACACGAGCAGAAGCTGTCCGTTTTGCACGAACGAGACGAGCGTCGCCCATTTCGCGATAAGCATGCCGAACGGCGCGATGAACATACACATGATACCGAGCATCATCAGGCGAGCCAGGCGCGGCATGCGCTCGAAGAGCAGGTCCATGTCTTCGATGTCGCGGCTGCCGATATGGTGTTCGGCCGTGCCGACGCATAGGAACAGCAGCGATTTGGCCGCTGCATGGAAGACGACGAGCAAGATCGCCGCCCAAACCGCCTCAGGCGTGCCGACTCCCGCGCAGGCGACGATGAGCCCCAAGTTGGCGATCGTCGAATACGCAAGCACCCGCTTCGCGTTGCTTTGGGAAACGGCCATGAACGAGCAGAGCATGAACGTGATGCCGCCGACGAGGATGACCATGTTTGCCGGAACCGTGCATACAAGGAAGAGCGGCGAGAGCTTGATCAGCAGGAACACGCCGGCCTTCACCATCGTGGACGAGTGCAGCAAGGCGCTCGTGGGCGTCGGCGCAACCATGGCTCCAAGCAGCCAGGTGTGGAACGGCATCTGCGCCGACTTGGTGAGACCGGCGAGCGCGAGCGCGCCGACCGCCACGGCCGCGAGAGCCGGATATGCAACGCCTGCGGCGATGAACTCGACGAGAGAAAGCGTCCCCAGGTTAATGACAGCCAGATACAGCGCCACGAGGACCGCGATGCCGCCGATCATGTTCATGATGATCTGCCTGAACGCATTGCGAATGGCCTCTTCGGTGCGCGTGTAGCCGATGAGCAAGAACGAGCACACCGTCGTGATTTCCCAACCGCAGAACATCCATGACATATTGTTCGAGAACACGATCACGAACATAGCCGACAGGAACAGGAACATGAGCGCGAAGAACGTCGGCCGACGGTCGCGGCGCTGCAGCTCGGTCAGCCCTTCGGCTTCGCCGTGCTCGTCGAGATGCTTCTGGAAGTCGATCATGTACCCGAGCGCGTACACGCAGATGCCGCTGCCGATGATGCCGATGATGAGCGCCATGATTAGCGTGAGGGCATCCACGTAAAGGCCGACTTCGACATGTGCTTGATGAGCGAACCCGAACTCGAAAGCGACATCTCCGATTATCTGGACGATCGCGAGCACGATTGCAGCCGTGTTCTTGTACTTCACGCCGAACGCAATGATGACGCAGCCGATCGCAACACCGATGGCGCTGCCCAAATAGTCGAGCGCAGGGGACGCCAGGTCGAAGCCGACCCAACCTTCGTTGATATACTGCACCGTAAGCACGACAGACGCGACTGCGATCACGACCGCCGAAATGCCCACGATCACATTCCTCGGCCAGTCGGACCTCGCGATGAGCAGCAAGCCTGCGACGACCAAGGGAAACACAATAAGGAACGCTACGAGTTGCACTGCAATCTCCCCTTCACCTAATGAAATCGATGTTCCCATTTTAGGCAAACCCACCCTCAGGCGGCAAGGGACGAACACCTTGCGTTGCCCGATTCGGTGACTGGCGGTAACCTTGCCGTCCACCCCGCCACGACGGCCGCTCGTCTCGCGCCCTGCGCCCCGCCAGGCCCGAACCGGCGCACCCGCGCGGACTACCCCACTTACTGCCAGACCCAAAGTGGGGTAGTTTCGCGGAAATTCGCTTCAATTGAAGCGAATTTCCGCGAAACTACCCCACTTTGGGTCTGGCAGTAAGTGGGGTAGTCCG
>JAFUBE010001011.1 GCA_017460365.1 Eggerthellaceae bacterium | reverse complement strand
GGCGTGACGCTTCTCGGCAGAAGCGATCCGTCATTTTCACGGGGAGACTTCCTGCACTGTGAGCCTTACCGTGAAAATGACGGATCGCGTCTGACGAGAAGCGTCACGCTCAATCGAAAGGATGCCACATGATCAACGAGAGAATGCTCGGGCTGGGCAAGCAGCCGAACCCGATTCGCGTGCAGTTCGCGTATGGCCTGCAGCGCAAGGCTGAAATCGGCGAAGAGAACGTGTACGACCTGTCGATCGGGAACCCATCGATTCCGGCGCCGCCGGCGGTGCGCGAACGCATCGAGCAGCTGCTGGAAGAGCCGCCCGAGCAGCTGCATGCCTACACGATGGCGGCGGGTGCCATGAGCGCGCGCCAGGCGGTTGCCGACAACCTGCGCCGTCGCTTCGGCATCGAGGCCACAGCCAACCAGGTGTACCTCACGGCTGGCGCCACCGCAGCGCTTTACATCGCGACCGCAGCCATCACGCACCCAGGCGACGAGGTTATCGTGAACGCGCCGTACTTCACCGAGTACAAGGTGATGGCCGAATCGGCGCAGTGCACGTGCGTCGAGGTGCCGATGCGCGCGGCCGACTTCCAGCTCGACATCGATGCGCTTCGCGAGGCGGTCAACGAGAAGACGGCTGCTATGGTCATCAACTCGCCGAACAACCCGGTGGGCTGCGTGTATACCGAACAGAACATCCGCGATCTGGCGAAGATGCTCGAGGAAAAGGAAGCCGAGTTCGGCCATCAGATCTTTCTGATCAGCGATGAGCCGTACCGCGAGATCACCTACGGTGCAGAAGTGCCGTTCACAGCCAATTTCTACCGCGACACCATCGTGTGCTACTCCTGGGCGAAGAGCTTGTCGCTGCCCGGCGAGCGCATCGGCTACATCTACGCGAGCGACCGCATGGAGAACGCCGCCGACGTGGCCGCCGCCGTGGGCGGGGCGGGGCGCGCGCTCGGGTTCATCTGCGCCCCGGTGCTTTTCCAGCGCGTGATCGAAACCTGCATCGACGAGCCGACTAACGTCGACGCCTACGCCGAGAACCGTGCCATCCTGACTGGCATCATGGACGACCTTGGTTACGAGTACATCCAGCCCGACGGCGCGTTCTACCTGTGGGTGAAGGCGCTCGAGCCCGATTCGAAGGCGTTCTGCGACCGCGCGAAAGCACACGATTTGCTGCTCGTGAATTCCGACTGCTTCGGCGTGCCCGGCTGGGCCCGCGCCGGCTACTGCGTGAGCGCCGATACGATCCGCAACTCCCGCAAGGCCTGGGCGGCGCTTAAGGCCGACTACGAGTAAAGAGCGTGACGCGCCTTTATTGTCGTCGTGTGACGCTTCCCGTCATCCCCGGTCTATCACTTTCGCGGAGGGCGTGACACTTCGTGTCTGACGAGAAGTGTCACGCCGCGTTTATTCGCTGCGCAGCGCTTCCACCGGGTCTTTGCGCGAGGCGCTGCCCGAGGGAATCAGGCCGGCGATGAACGTGAGGAACACGCTGATCGCGACCAGGACGACGGCGGCGACCGGCGGCAGCAGGGCCACGTCGGGCACGTCGAACAGCTGGTACACGATGATGTTGGCCGGAATGCAGCCGAGAGCCGTCACGCCCACGCCGAGCAAGCCGGCTATCAGGCCTTCGATGACCGTCTCCGCATTGAACACGCGCGATATGTCGCCCTTCGACGCGCCGATCGCGCGCAGGATTCCGATTTCCTTCTTGCGCTCGAGCACCGAAATGTAGGTGATCACGCCGATCATGATCGACGATACGATGAGCGAAATCGCCACGAACGCAATCAACACCATCGAGATCATGTCGACGATCGTGGTCACCGAACGCATGAGCGTGCCCACGATGTCGGTGTATGAGATCACCTTGTCCTCGTCGGTGGCGCGCATGCGGTCGTTGTAGCTATCGAGAATGTCGATTATCTTCTCCTTGCTCTCGAAATCCTTCGGGTAGATCGATATCTCGTTCGGCTTGGCGAAGTCGGCGTATCCGAGTTTTTTCAGGTTGTTGTCGTACGAGTGCTCTTCGACCCGCATCATCGAGGTCATCAGCTCGGCAAGCTCTTCCTGGCTCATCTCGAACTTGAACGCGTTGGCAAAAGCGCTCTCGTCGAAGCTGAAAGCGCTGTTCATGCCGCTCATCGCCGATTCGAGCGCCGAAGAGATCTGCGCCATCGATTGGCCCATCGCGCCTGCGACCTGCGTTTGCAAAGCGCTCGTAATCTGGCCCATGTACTGCGTCATGACCTGCTGCATGTACGTTTGCATGGCTGTGGAAATCTGTTCCTGCATCGCGGTGCCGAGCGCCTCGGCGTAGTAGCCCGCAATGCGTTGCGCCACCACACTTTGCAGCCCCGATTCGCTGGTGCCGAGCGCCTCGGCGATGGCGCGCGTGAGCTGCGACTGCAAGTCTTCGGTATCGACCGATGCGGCCGCCGCCTGCAAGAGCGCCTGCGCTTGGGGGTCGGACTGCACGTAGTCGGAAATCGTCTTGCCTGCGTTCCCCGGATTCGCGGCCCAGATGAAATACCCCTGCGCGATGCCGGTGATCGCCTGGTTCATGGCGGCGCCGTCGTCGGTGTACTTCACGTCGAGTCCCGCCACGATGCGCGTGATCGCCGCCTCATCGAGCTCGGGGAACAGCGCGGCGATGTCGGATATGCTCATCTGGGGCATGCTCGACCCGATGCCCGACAAATCTATCTCGGGAAGACCGGAGGCGTCGATGCCCGACAGGTCGAGCCCCGACAGATCGAGCCCCGACAGATCGATGTTCGACATGTCGAGCTGCGAGAAATCCATGCCGCTCAGGTTGAACGCGCTCGGGTCGACCTGGAACGCGGCCGACATCGCGTCGCCGTCGATCGTGAACAGCGAGCTCATGTCGAAGCTGCCGCTGTTGTCGGATGCTTCCTCGTCGAACGACCGGCCGCTGAACACGTCGGTCTTGGGGTTGGCGAGCTGGTCCTTCACGATCTGCGACGAGGCGGCCACGTTCACGATATGCTCGACGAGCGCCGGCGTGTAGTAGATTCCCGAGCTCAGCGCCACGGCGTTCGCATCTTCCTTCGGACGCACGACGCCGGCGATCACGAGGTCTTCGCCGTCGTTGACGAGCTGCTTCATGTACTCCTTGTCGTCGGTCTTGTCGACCCACACGTTGTTTTCGTCGTTGCGCTTGTAGTAGCTCGTGGCGTTCACGAGCTTCAGCTTCATGCCCACGATGTCGTCGTAACTCACGTCGATATCGGTGTCGGGCGGCGAGACTTCCTCTTCGTTGGCGAACTTGCGCACCATTTCCTTCAGCTCGTTGGGGTCGCGCAGCCCGAGCGTGTACGACATGAAGTCGCTGATGCGCCCCGATTGGGACAGCACGAGAACGAGCTCGTTTCCGCTTTCGGGCCAATGGCCGCGCACCACGTCGTACTGCGCCTCGACGATCGGGTCGTGCGTGGGCATTTCGGAGAACACGTCGGTCGACATCGACATCGACACGATGCTGTTAGACGAGGACGTCGAGCCGATTCCGAGCGACGCGAACGTCGTGTCGGGGTTGATTTGGCGCGCGCCGTTTTCGGTGTTGGAGTCGAAGATCTGCGGCGTGACGGCGGATTCGTAGAAGATGTTGTTCGCATACTGCTCGATTCCCGAATCCCCGCTGTCGAAGTACGCCTTCAGCGACGCGAGGTCGTTGTTGCCGATGCTCGCGAACATGCGCGTCATCATGTGCGATTCCTCTAGCTTGTCGTTGTTGGAGCCGGCTTCGTTCGTGCTGGCGCCGAACGGGCCGCTGGCGTTTTCGGTACCGCTTTCGTCGCCTCCATCGTCGCCGCCCATGCCGACGAACATCGAGGTCATGTCGAAGCCGGTCGAGAGAATCTGCAGCGGGTAGACCGACAGCGTGTCTTCCTCCACGCTCTTGATGTAGTTGTTCACGCCGTTCGCAAGCGCGAGGATCGCCGCGATGCCGATGATGCCGATCGAGCCGGCGATGGCCGTCATGATCGTGCGGCCCTTCTTGGTCATGAGGTTGTTCGCTGACAGCGAGAGCGCCGTGAGGAACGACATGCGCGTTCGGCGGCTCGGCTTCGCGTGCGCGGCTGCGACCTCTTCGGGGGTGGGGTCGTACGGGTCGGTGTCGCTTTGCACCACGCCGTCGGCGAGATTCACGATGCGCGTGGCATATTGCTCGGCGAGCTCGGGGTTGTGCGTGACCATGACGACGAGGCGATCGTCGGCGATTTCGGTGAGCAGGTCCATGATCTGCACGCTCGTCTTCGAGTCGAGCGCGCCGGTCGGCTCGTCGGCAAGCAGGATTTCCGGGTCGTTGATGAGCGCTCGCGCGATGGCGACGCGCTGCATCTGGCCGCCCGACATCTGCGCCGGCTTCTTGTCGATGTGGTCGGCAAGCCCCACTCGTTCGAGCGCTTCCACGGCGCGCTGGCGGCGTTCCTCGCGCGACACGCCCGAAAGCGTGAGCGCGAGCTCCACGTTGGCGAGCACGGTCTGGTGCGGAATGAGGTTGTAGCTTTGGAAGACGAAGCCCACGCGGTTGTTGCGGTAGGCGTCCCAGTCGCGGTCCTTGTACTCGTTGGTCGAGGTGCCTTCGATGACGAGGTCGCCCGAATCGTAATGGTCGAGCCCGCCCACGATGTTCAGCATCGTGGTCTTGCCCGACCCGCTCGGCCCCAGAATCGCGACGAATTCGTTGTCGCGGAACGAGATCGACACGTTGTCGAGCGCCTTTTGCGTGAAAGAGCCGGTGGTGTACGACTTGC
>JAFUBE010001010.1 GCA_017460365.1 Eggerthellaceae bacterium | reverse complement strand
TGAACGGCGGTTCGCTCTCCGAGAACAGCTCGTCTTGCGGCACCGGGGGCATCAAGGTCACGAGGAAGACGACCTTCATGGCGACCGGCGTCGCCATTTCCAAGAACCATGCGGAAACCGAAGAGGGCGGCGGCGTCAAAAACCACGGAACGACGACGCTTGCAAACTGCAGGATCAACGACAACATCGCGAAGAACGAGGGCGGGGGCGTCTACACCAATGACGACGGCGATGTCGAGAGCCTCCTGACGGTCAGGAGCTGCACCATCACCGGCAACACCTCGGAAAGCCACGGCGGCGGCATCTACTCCGGTTGTAACATCGCCCTCGTCGGCGGGGGGCTTACCGGCGTTCCCGTAACCATCACCGGCAACACCGCGCATAAGGGCGGCGGGGTCTTCATCGGCAGCGCCTCCGAGCGCGCCGAAATAAGTGGCGCCATCGAGATGACGGACAACACGGCGGATTACGGGCTCAATTGAATTTGTAGGTCGAACACTGTTGCGTTAAGTCGTGCAGGAAGACGGGGCGCAAGCCCCTTCGCTTTGGAGGCGCGGGCTTTTGCCCGCCCGATCAAAGCGAACGTCAAACCCGGCCAACGCGATACGGCTTCGCCCTCCTTGTGTGCCGCGCCTTCGGCGCTCTCGATGACGCGGCGGCTCCCACCCATCCCGACATCCATGACGACGGCGGACGCCGGCCGCAACCCCTACAATCGAGCGACGCGCATCCCCTCCGGGCGGGAAGGAGGCGATCATGCCGGAGAACAAGGGGAAGCACCTGACGCTGGAGGACAGGCAGGTCATCGAGGACGCCATTCGGGACGGGCTGGGGTGCAGGGAGACCGCCAGGAGGCTGCACGTGGCCCCGTCGACGGTGTCGCGGGAGGTCGAGCAGAACAGGGCGGCGACGCTCACCAAGCGCAAGGACTTCAAGCCGGGACAGAACTGCGCGCACTACGGCGAGTGCGAGGAGATAGGCACCGCCTGCAAGAACTGCTCGACCTACAAGACGCGGTGCCGCTCGTGCAGGACGCGTAAGTGCATCGACCTGTGCGGGAAGTTCGAGCTGAGAACCTGCCCGGACACGCAGGGATGGCCCTGGACGTGCCCGCCGAAGTGCGAGAAGTCGGGGCACTGCAACTACCCGCGCATGCGCTACTCGGCGCAGGCCGCGCAGAACAGGTACGAGGCCAGGCTCGTCTCCGCCCGCGAGGGCGTGGCGGTAACGCCCGAGCAGATGGCGGAGATGATGCTCACGGTGGACAAGCTCGTCAAGCAGGGCTGGAGCATAGAGGCGATATACGCCGAGCACGGCGACGAGATGCCGGTTGGCATCCGCACCTGCTACACCTACATCGACAAGGGGTTCGCCGGCGTGAGCAACATCGACCTGCCGCGCAAGGTGCGCTACAAGCCGCGCAAGAGGAAGGCGGAGCCGGGCCGCGACCGCGTCGACCGCACGGGCCGCACGTTCGACGACTTCAAGGCGCTGCCGCTGGCGCTGCAGGTCCGCGTCGTGCAGATCGACACCGTGGTCGGCTTCGAGTGGAACGAGCAGCGCATCCTCACCATGCACCTCGTGCGCCACTCCTTCCAGCTCTACCTGCTGCAGGCCGACGGGACGCCGGAGCGCACCGTGGCCGCGTTCGACGCGATAGAGGTGTACCTGGGGTCCCCCGAGGCGTTCGAGGCGGTCTTCGGGATCGTGTTGGCCGACCGCGGGGTCGAGTTCGACGACTGGGCGGGCATGGAGCGCTCCTGCCTGGTGGAGGGCAGGAGGCGCTGCCGCGTGTTCTACTGCGATCCCATGCGCTCTGACCAGAAGGCCGAAGCCGAGAAGAACCACGAGGAGCTGCGAAGGGTGCTGCCGAAGGGGCGCAGCGACTTCGACGCGCTCACGCAAGCCGACGTGGCCGCGGCGTGCAGCCACGTCAACTCGTACCCGAGGCCGGCGAGGGAGGGCAAGTGCCCCTACGACCTGGCAGCGCCGGAGCTGCCGGCCGAGCTGCTGGGCAACCTGGGCATAGTCAGGGTGCCGCCCGACGACGTCACGCTCAGGCCCAGCCTCGTGGCCCACGCAGTGGAACTATAGCGTAAACCGCCAGAACCATCGAATCAGCCCGGAGGGGTCGCGCCCGACATACCCGATCCGCCCCAGACCCGCCGTTGCGTTCAGTCGTGCAAAAAACCGGCCGGGCCCTGCGCGAGCATGCCCTTTTGAGCCTTCCGAGGCGGCTCCGAAGCTCTCCGGGATGGCGAAATCGGCCCCAGCTGGCCCCGAATTGAAGGAAAGCGCAACACCCGCACCCGTTTTTTGCGGGACTAACCGCAACCGTTGCGTTTAACCTTGCAGTGTTCGACTTACGATTGCTATCGAGCCGGCGGATTACGGCAAGGACCTCTACCTGCGGCAAGGTCGGAAGCTTACCTTGAGCAGTACCATCACCGGCACCAGAATCGGCGACATCAACATGGACGAGCTCGGCGTTTTCACCAAAAACTTCGGCCAATACCATCCCGGCACTTATTCCAGCACAAATCCCACCCCCATACCCGAAAACAACCCCCGCAATTTCTTCGGCACCAAAGCGGGGGCGATTCCCGCCCAATGGGC
>JAFUBE010001009.1 GCA_017460365.1 Eggerthellaceae bacterium | reverse complement strand
CTGGCAGTAAGTGGGGCAGTTCGGGCCTGGCGGGGAGCGGAACGCGCAACGCTAGAAGGCATCGGGGGCTAGTTCGCAGGATTTGGGGAGGGCCATGTCGTCGGGCGATAGGCCGGTTCCGGCGAACGCAGCTGACTCCACATGCGCGAGAGCGGCGGGAAGCACGACCGCCTCAAGCGCCGAGCAGCCTTCGAACGTGCCTTCCTCGAGGAACTCGATATGTTGGGGCAGCACGACCGAGTACATGTTCGTGCAGTCCTTGAAGCACCTCTGGCCGATCCAGCCCACCGATTCGGGAAGTTCGACATCGGTCAGGGCGGCACAGCCGCGAAACGCCTCGTTTTCCAATGTGTCGACATTGCCGGGAAGTGTGGAAAACGCCAGGTGGGCGCAATTGTGAAACGCATTCGCTCCGATGCGTTCGAGCGATGTTGGAAATTCGAAGTCCGTAAGCTGCGCGCAATGCTGGAAACACGCATCCCCAATCGTGTGCAGGCTATCGGGAAGAACCAATCGCTTCAAGCTGCGGCACCGAGCGAACGTCTTCTCGCCGAGCGCGGTCACGCCTTGCGCGACGACAACCTCTTCCAGACGCCAGCAGCCTTTGAAAGCACCCGGCCCCAACTCGCGCACCGTCGAGGGAATGTTCACGCTCGCCAGGTTCACGCATGACGCGAACGCATCCTCGTCGATGGTTTCAACGCCTTCGGGCAAGACGACCTCGCGCACATAACGGTTGTTCGCAAATGCCTGGCGTCCGATCTTGCTCACACCCTCGGGCACGACGACGCATTGGTCGGAGCCGTCGTAACGCTCGAGCGTTATCGAGAAATGCGAGGCGTCACTCACGCTATCGATCCATCATGTCTTGTATCTTGCGAAGGTCGGCCATGCTCATACCGCCGATGCCCGGCATCGCCATGCGCTTGCCGCCACGGCCCTTCTTGCCTTTCTTGCCCTTCTTCTTGCGCCTGCCGCGCCCTTGTTCTTCCATCGCGTTGAACTGCGACATCATCTTCTTAACCTGCTTGCGCGTCTCGGCGTACTGCTTCATCAGCTGATTGACCTGGGTCACGGTGACGCCTGCACCGGCGGCGATGCGCGCGCGACGGCTGCCGTTGATCACATCGGGTTTCTCGCGTTCCTGCTTGGTCATCGAATTGATGATGACCTCCATCTTGTCGAGGGCGTGTTCGTCGACCTGGCCTTGGGCCATCATCTTGTCGCCACCGGGAAGGGCGCTCACGAGCTTGCCGACACCGCCCATCTTGCGAATCTGGCGGTTCATGTCGAGGAAGTCGTTCAGGTTGAGGTCCATGCGGCGCATGCGCTCGACGGCCTCAGCCTCTTCTTCCTCTTGCTGCACCTTCACGGCACTCTCGATGAGGCTGACCATATCGCCCATCCCTAAGATGCGGCGCGCCATGCGGTCGGGATGGAACACTTCGAGGGAATCGGGCTTCTCGCCCGACGAAATGAACTTGATCGGCTTGCCGGTAGATTCGCGGATGGAAAGCGCACCGCCGCCGCGGGCGTCGCCATCCATCTTCGACATGATGACGCCGTCGAAGTCGACGCGCTCGCTGAATGCTTCGACCACGTTCACGACGTCTTGACCGGTCATGGCGTCGACCACCATGAGGATTTCGTCGGGATCGACCGCTGCCTTTATCGATTCGGCTTCGGCCATCATTTCCTCGTCGACGTGCAATCGGCCCGCCGTGTCGATGATGGCGATGTCGCACAGGTTGTCGACCGCATTTCGGATGCCCGCCTTAGCGATTGCCACCGGGTCTTTGCTGTCGGGACCCTCGCGGTACACGCGCGCGCCGATTTCCCCGCCGAGCGTTTCAAGCTGGTCGGCGGCGGCAGGGCGGTACACATCGCATGCGACGAGCAACGGATTGTGGCCTTCGCGTTTCAGCAGGTAGGCCAGCTTGGCGGCGGCGGTCGTCTTGCCCGAGCCCTGCAAACCCACGAGCATGATGACGTTGGGATGCCTGTTCGGTGCAAGGTTGATCTTCGCATCGGTCTCACCGAGCAGAGCCGTGAGCTCGTCGAGCACGACCTTCACGACGTTTTGCGCGGGCGTGAGCGATTCGAGCACGTCTGCTTCGAGGCAGCGGGCCGACGTGCGCGTGATGAAGGGCTTGACGACCTTGAAGCTGACGTCGGCCTCGAGCAGAGCCATGCGCACGCGCCTCATAGCAGCCGAAATGTCGCCCTCGGTCAGGCGGCCCTTGCCCTTGAGGTCGTCGAAAACCTCTTGCAATTGATCTTGTAGGTTGTCGAACATGTCAATCCCTTTCGTGTTCTTTGGAAAATGGGGCGGTTCGCGTCTGACAGAAAACCCTGCCTTGCTATTCGCGGCCGAAGTCTCCCACCAGGCTGGCGGCGTATTCGAGAGCGTCGAAGTCTTTCAGGTCTTCCAGGCCCTCGCCCACGCCGAGCTTCACGATGGGAAGCTTCAGGTAGTGGGCCACGGCCACGGCGATTCCGCCCTTGGCGGTGCCGTCGAGCTTCGTTATGACCACACCGTCGAGATCGAGCGCGTCGTTGAACTCGCGGGCTTGCTGAAGGCCGTTCTGCCCGGTGGTGGCGTCGATGACGAGCACGAGCTTCACCGGCAAGTTCGCACGCTTGCGCACGACCGAGACGACCTTTTCCAGCTCGCGCATGAGGTCGGCGGAAGTGTGCAAGCGGCCCGCGGTGTCGATCAGGACCAAATCGGCGCCAACCTGCTCGCCGCGCTCGATGGTCTCGTAGCAAACGCTCGCCGGGTCGCTTCCTCGCTCTCGGGCGCAGATCTCGACCTCGGCACGTTCGGCCCACACCTCGAGCTGCTCGATGGCTGCGGCGCGGAACGTGTCGGCGCACCCCAGCACGACGGTTCGGCCCGCATCTTTCGCCTGTTTGGCGATCTTGCCGGTCGTGGTCGTCTTGCCCGAACCGTTCACGCCTACGAACAGCACGATGCACGGCTCGTCGAGAAAGCCCTGCGACCCCTCGACAAACTCTTCGGCCACCTGCTCGTTGAGCGCATCGAGCACGTCGTACGCGTTGCGGTAGCCCTTGCGCACCGCCTCGTTGCGCAGCTTGTCCACGATGGTCGACGCCGAATAGCCGCCCATGTCGGACATGATGAGCGCCTCTTCCAAACCATCCCAGAACTCGTCATCGACTTCCGGGCCGCGGTTCAAAAGCAGGTTCATGTCCTCCCTGAACGACTCGCGCGTTTTGGCGAGACCTTCGGTGAAGCGGTTGAACAAACCCATAAACGTCTCCCTTCCGCCTTGGTTTCCTACGTCGCCTGCTCGAGTGCCCGCTCGAGCTTCTGGCTGATTACCTTGGTAACGCCATCTGCCTGCATGGAAACGCCGAACAATACGTCGGCCATCTCCATCGTACGGCGTTGATGCGTGATGAATATGAGCTGCGTGGTAGAGCGCAGCGTGTCGATGTAGGCGATAAGCCGACGCAGGTTCGTGTCGTCGAGCGCCGCCTCGACCTCGTCGAGGATGTAGAACGGCGTCGTGCGCGTCTTGTACACGGCGAACAGCAGCGCAAGCGCCGTGAGCGACTTCTCGCCGCCGCTCATGAGCATCATCTTCGTGAGGCGCTTGCCGCGCGGCTGCGCTGTCACCTCGACGCCGGAGTGTTCCACGTCTTCGGGATCCTCGAGCGAAAGATGCGCGGTGCCGCCGGGGAACAGCAATCCGAAAATCTCGTTGAAGTTGGCGTTTACCTCTTCGAACGTGCGGACGAAATCGTCTTTCATGCGCACGTCGATGACCCGAACGATGCGGTTGAGCGAACGCCGCGCCGATTCCATGTCGGCAAGCTGGCCGGCCAAGAAGTCGTAGCGCTCCTTGAGCTGCGCGTATTCCTCGGCTGCGTCGGGATTGATGGCGCCCATGTTCTTGATGCGCCGCTCGAGACGGAAGATGTCGTCTTCGACCTCGGGGCGATTCTCGAGCTGGGGAAGCTGCTCGGCCACGTCAAGCGGCGTCGCGCAATCGCGCACGACGGCCGCGACGGCAGCCTCGACCTGCACTTCGAGACGACTTTTCTCCACGCGCACCTGCGTCATGCGCGCGCTCGCCTCGTCGTACGCGTTGTGTGCTGCACGCGCGGCATCACGTGCATTGGCAGCTTCGGTGTGAACCGTGCTGGTGGCCGACTCCGACGCGTCCATCGCCTCATCGAGGATGCGCGTGCGCCGCGACAAACTCGAGGCGAGGCGCTCGAACAGCACGAGCAGCTCGTCGCCGCGCTTGATGGAGGCGCCCTTAACGTACAGCGAACGCCTGGCTTCGGCTACGTTCGCATCGATCGTTTCGATATCGCGCGTGCGCGCGGTCACGATGCGTTCAGCGTATGTGCGCCTCTCGGCCAGGGTCGCGCAAGCCAATTTCGCCTCTGACAAAAGCTCGCCGACGCGCGCGACTTCTTCGCGCAGCGGGGCCACCTGCTCCGAACGCTCGTCTCGCGTGCGAACGAGCTCGACGCGCCTGGCAGCAAGCTCTTCGATGAGCTTTTCGGCCGATTCCACGTCGGGACGCAAATCAGCGACTGTCTTGGCTGCGGTCTCCACCTGGACGTCGATGTCTTCGAGTTCACGGGCGATGCTCGACAGGCGATGCGCCGTGCGATCTTCTTCTGCAACCGCGGAAGAGCAGACGCCCTTGTGGTTCGCGAGCTGCTCCCTGAGCTTCAAGCTGGCCGACTGGGCCTCGCGGTAGGCATCTTCGGCCGCCTTCGACGCTTCTTCTGCTTCAGCGAGATCACGTTTGCTCTTCTCGAAGCGACTGCGCAAGTCGTCGAGTCGCCTTTCGCGGGCGAGCACCCCCTCCCCTTCTGTATCGGCAGCGCCGTAAATGCGCACCTTGCCAGTAGGCCAGATAGCGCACCCGTCGGCCGAGACGTACCTGAGCCCCACCGTATCGCCGGCATGGCCCTTGAACGCCTCATCACGCGTTTCGCACACGACCACGTCGCCGAGCAGCGCTTCGACGACAGGCTGCATGCTATCGGGGTATTCCAGCTCGTCGACAAGCGCGCGGCCAGCAGCGCTCGCGCGCGCCTGCTCTACCTTTCCCGCACCGTTTTGCGAACGCATGACGACCGAAACGTCGCCCGCCAGCCTGCCATCTGCCAGCGCCTTCGCAATTGCCTGAGCCTGCTGTGCATCCTCCACCGACAGCGCCGCAAGGTCTTCGCCGAGCAACGACTCGACGAGCGACTCGTGGTCGCCCTTCACCTTGATAGCACCCGACACCGGATTGAGCCCGCCTTTGAACAGAGCCGCGTTGTCGATGAGCCACATGAGGGCCGGGTCATCCTCGCGCGTCATGGCCAAAGAGCGCTCGATCGCCTTGATCTCGGAATCGAGCACCTGACGGGCTTCGCGAGCCGCGTCGAATGCCGCACGCGCTTCGTCGCGCGCCTCGAACCGCGCGACGAGCTCGTCTTGCGCCTGCGATTCGCGGGCCTCCAGGTCGGCCAGCTCCTCTTTTGCCTGCTGCGCGGCTAAGGCCGCCTTTTCATGCTCTTCCTTGGCGCGCGAGAGGTCCGAGCTGAGCTCGACCTTCCGCGCTTCGACGAGCTTCATGTGGGCGAGCCCGTTCGACAAGCCCTCCTGCGCAAGCGACAGGTTGCGTTTCGCCTCGTCGGATGCGTCTTCGCATTCCCTGATCGCCGCTATGAGCTCGTTCACGGCAGACTCGGCTTCCTGGAAGCGGCCGTTCAGCTCATTTCGCTGCTCAGCGAGCTCGGCGGCCCGCGCATCTGCTGCACCAGATGCGGCGAGTGCCTCGTCGAGCTGCAGGCCTGCGCTCTCGAGCTCACGCTTCGCCTCTTCCCGGCGTGCCGCCGAAGCGTCGAGCGACGTGCGCATGTCGGCTTCATAGCCGAGCGCTGCCCGCCTCCTTTCGCGCACGAGCATCTCGGCGCTGTCGAGGCGCTCGGTCAGGTTGTTGGCGCGACGGGATCGTTTCGCAAGCTCGCCGGCGTCTTCCGACTCGCGCTTCATGAGCTCCTGAAAATCGTTGACCTTCTGTTCGGCGGCGGTAACCGTGTCTCGCTGCTCTTCAACTTCGTTTGCAACGGCAGCTTCGGCCTTCAAGACCGCATCCCATTGCACTTGGAGCTTCCGAAGGTCGTCGACCGCGACCGCAAGCCTCAAATCGGCGAGCTCCGCCGATGCCGTCTTGTACGCTTCTGCCCTTTTCGCCTTGCGCTCGAGCGGACCGAGCTGACGCGCCACTTCACCGGCCACGTCGCGCACACGTGCGAGGTGATTGTCCATCTGCTCGAGCTTGCGCGCGGATTTCTCCTTGCGCTGCTTGTGTTTCAGCACCCCGGCAGCTTCTTCGATGAGCGCTCGGCGGTCTTCCGGCCTCGACTGCAAAATGGAATCGAGGCTGCCTTGGGAGATGATCGAATGGGTGCCGGTGCCAAGCCCCGTGTCGTGAAGGATGTCGAGCACGTCGAGGCGGCGAGCGACCACCCCGGTCACGAGGTATTCCGACTCGCCCGACCGGTACATGCGGCGGGTGATCACCACTTCGTCGAACTCGACCGACAGCGTTTTGTCGGAATTGTCGAGCACGAGATCGACTTCGGCCACCGAGACCGCTTTTCGAGCCGCAGACCCCGAGAAGATGATGTCTTCCATCGCCTGGCCGCGCAAGTTGCGGGCAGAACGCTCGCCGAGCACCCACAGCACCGCATCCGAAATGTTCGACTTGCCCGACCCGTTAGGGCCAACGATAGCCGTGATACCGGGTTCGAGGCTGAGCGTGGCCCGGTCGGCGAATGATTTGAATCCTTTCAATACGAGCGATTTGAGATACACGTGCCCATCCTAGTTTTCTTCTGGGCTCGCCGCCCGCTTCTGCTGCTGTTGCTTCTTCTCGGACTTCTTGCGCTCTCGTTCACGGTTCTCCGCCGCCCGCGCATGCGCCTTGTCGAGCTTCGCCTGCGCGCTCGCCGTGACTTTGTCGACACGCGCCTGCTGTTGCGCGGCGATGCGCTCGACTTTCTCGTCTTCAGTAAGGCCGAGCCCGAAGAATTCGCCGAGCCGGGCAAGCGTCGACTTCGCCGCCTGGCTTTCGGCCTCCTTCTTCGTGCGGCCGGTGCCCTGAGCCAATCCCTGGTCGCCGGCGAACACCTGGGCCACGAACGTGCGGTCGTGCGGAGGGCCTTGCGTTTCGACGAGCTTGTACGTCGGCGTGATGCCATCTTCCTGAAGCTTTTCCTGCAAAGCGCTCTTCGGGTTTTCCGGCTCTTGCGCCAGCTCGAGCGACATGCGGTCGATCAGCGTGTTCTCGACGAACTTACGCGCTGCATCCATACCCGCGTCGAGGAAGAGCGCGGCCACGATTGCTTCGTACACGTTCTCGAGCGCCGAATGAAGCCCGCGCTTTCCGGTCCCCTGCTCCGACGATCCGAACATGATGACCTCGGCGAGCCCGAGCCCCTCGGCGACTTCGGCCAAGCTCGCACCCGACACAAGCGCCACCTTGATGCGCGTGAGCCCGCCTTCGTCCAAATCGTGGAAACGGTTGAACGCCGCCGTGGCCACGATGGCCCCGAGCACGCTATCGCCCAAAAACTCGAGCCGTTCATACGAATACCTGACCGAGCGGCCTTCGTTTGCTGACGGATGCGTGATTGCTGACAAGAGAAGCTGTTCGTTCTTGAAATGGTGCCCGATGATCGCTTCAGCATCATCGAACTTCTTGCGCTGATCGTCGTTCAAAACCGCCTACCCCGTTCTTCGGTCTGCCACAAGCAAATCAGCGTGATCAAAGGGCAAGCAACGGCTTGCACTTCGATCATGCTATTCGCCACCTATGCAACCAATCATTTTAATGCAATCAGGGCAGGCCGACCCCCTCCTCGGCAAATCCCACAAAAGATGCCAGCGTGACACTT
>JAFUBE010001008.1 GCA_017460365.1 Eggerthellaceae bacterium | reverse complement strand
GTGTCACGCGCGCTCCTGCCCTCCGGGCGATAGTCGAGGCATCTTCCCAAGTAACGCAACAGGCACGGTTCGTCATAGGCTGCTATACAGGTTGTCGTTACCGTTACGAAGCATCGGTCTCCTTTTTATACTCGCCCAAGATGCAAGCGATTGGAAAGGAGAAATCATGCAAGAGCGAAAACATGCATCGTCGAGAACGAGGCGCAGGCCGGTTGCCGCCTTTGTGGCGGTGTTGCTCGCGTTCGCGCTCGCCTTCATGGCGTTCGAACCGAACACGCTGCGCTCGGCGTTTGCAACCAATGGAGAGGCGGCGACAGCTGATGCAGACGCTCAGGAAAACGGCGATTTGCAGGCAACCGAGCCCGCAGAAGACGAGTTGGAGGAAGATGGCGCCGACGAAGGCGACGACGACGCCGCGACTGGGGAGGCTTCCGCAGTCGAAGGAGATGCGCCCGCTGAAGAAGAGGCGGTCGCAGAGGATCCGGTTGCTGTGACAGACGAAGGCGAGGGTGGAGACGATGCCCGCGCTGGGCCCAGCGGCGAGACCGATCTTTCCGGGGAAAGCCCCAATACGGCCGAAGCCGAGGTGGAGGCAAAAGCCGAGCGCGCGTTCAAGACGCGCACCGCGTCAGCGAGCTGTACGGTTACGTTCTACAGCAACGTGGCGTCGGAGAGCCCGAGCATCCTGGCGCGCAAGCTCGTGACCGCTGAAGCCGGGCAGACGGTGCAGGTCGTCGTGGGCGACGTCGTGGCGAGCGCGCCGACGGGCGCTGAGGCTTTCGACGGCTGGCTCTACGGCGGCGAGACGCACACCGACTCGATCGAGATCGACCCGCAAGATGGAGACGTGCGTTTGTACCCGGTGTTCTCGTCGGGCCATTGGCTGCGCTTCGTCGAAGGCGATAGCGGAAGCGATGCGGTCTACGTGCCGTCGCAGTTCATCGGGGCTACCGAGCAGGTTCCAGCCGCGTTGCCGACGACCACACGTGAAGGCTATACGTTTGCGGGCTGGTTCACGGGCAGCATCTCGAACGGCGTCATCAGCTACGGCACCCGGATGACCGACGAGAACGGCATGGTGCTCGATTCGGACTCGCTCCGCTCGATGCTTCGCGCTTCGGATGTCGTGCTGTATGCGAGCTGGCAAGCCGTGGAGACCACGTACCGCGTGATTACCCTGTACCAGAATCCCGAAGGTGACGGGTATTCGTACCAAGGTTCGGTGACGGTTGGCGGTGACGGCAGCGGGGAAGTAATCTCCGGCGAGATGACCGACGTGTCGCAGCTTCCCGAGGTCCCGGGTTTCACTGCGAAGGAGATCAAGCAGGAGCGCATCAAGGGCGACGGTTCGACGGTCGTGAACGCATATTATGACCGCAACATGTACAAAGTCGTCTTCCACAAGGAACGTTCCGATTCTTCGGATCTGTTCCACGAGCTGACGATCGAGGCCCGTTACGGTGCCGATATCCACGACAAGTGGCCGAAGCCCTCCGCAACCGGCGAATACTCGACATCGTGGTACACGCTAACCGACCCGAACAGCAACGTTTTCGTCACCGGCATCGGCACGATGCCCCTTGGGGGCGCCAAATACTACCGGATGGAAAACAAGGGAACGGAATGCAACACGAAGTTCATGATCCAGAACATCGACGGAACGAACAATTTCACCGAGTATGGGTCGCAGCCGTTCTCGACGACGCATTCGACGGCGACGACCGCCGATGACTATAAGCCGATAAAGGGTTTCATGGTGAACGCGGCCAGCGAAGCCGACATGCTCGCCATCCAGCGTATCCCGGCTGGCGACAAGGCGGCCACCTACAACGCCGATTTCAAGAGAAGTGCTGCGGTTGGCGCGAGTTACAACAATGCGCCCACTACGACCGATGAGGGCGATGTTGCGCGTCACACCCTGTAGTTCTATTACCTGCGCTGCCACTACGACATCGTGTTCGATGAGAATGGCGGAAGTCAAGTCGACGATATCAGGGGCGTTTACTACGAGGCGCCTCTGGCCGTGTT
>JAFUBE010001007.1 GCA_017460365.1 Eggerthellaceae bacterium | reverse complement strand
GTGTCACGCGGTGGCGATGAAGGCGCATTTCTCTGGCTGTATTCGGTTCCGTCGGAACGGGCGGGCATTGCATATTAACCCGAAATAAGGAGGCCTTCAATTTCGGGTTCTGGTGTTACTCTTCCCTGGCTGCGCGGCGCTTTTCGACGTTTTCGGCGGGGGAGGCTTTGCCTTTCGCGGCTGAAGCGACGGCGGCTTCTGCGGGCTCTCCTTCGGGTTTGCGATCTGCGGCGGCATCAGCGCCCTGCTGGCTGGCCTTGGGCTTCAACGCAGATGCTTTCACGGTCGGCGTGCCGCTTTCGGACTTGCCGCCGCCCGCGAGCGCAACGTCGTTCGGCACGGTCGATTCGACGTATTCGTTAGAGTCGACGATCTTGTAGAAGTCCGCCGTTTCCTCCTTCGTGCCGTCGAGAGGGGCATCGAACTTCCGGTCGAAATCGAACAGGATGGAACCGTTGGCGCGCTTTCCGCCATAGACAGAGCTGTTCGACTGCAGGGAATTCAAGAGCGCGACCGTGAACTCGAGCGACTCGGAATCGCCCGAGTAATTGCCTTTCGAGTCGTTCGTGCCCTTGATGAACTTCTTCTCGAAATCGTCGGTGCTGCTATAGAGCTTCTTTCCGTTCACAACCGGGGAAACCGACTTGACGACCTGGTCGAGCGTTTCGCCGTTGTGCATGCGCTCCAAGATGGAGTTCAGCCCCGAACGCAGCTTGGCCGACGACACGTCGGTCTTGCCGTTGTTAACCGAAATGGCCGAACCTGCTGAAGATTGCCGCGATGCGAGCTCGCTCAGGTAGAGGCTCGCGAGGTAGCCCGTCACGTAACGACTGCAATCGGAGTCGACCTTATCGCCGTTCTCGTCTGTGCCCGTAGCGTATTCCAGGCTTGCGTAAATGGAGTCGCCGCCCAGGTCCTTGTAGTTAAGGTAGTTGTGCAGTAGGGTCGTCTTATCGAATGCCGCATTGTATACGAGCGACTCTCCCTTCTTGGCGCGGAACGCATCGAAAAAATCCGTACGGAACTGGAACACGTTCTCCGTCGCCGACGCTGTGCCCTCGGTGAACCAGGAGGGGTAGCGTATGCGGTCGTAGCGCTCCATCTGTTCTTTCGATTTGAAAGATCCGTCTGGGTTGGTAATGACGTCTTCGAGATTGACGCCGCCGAGCATGCCCGTGCGGTTGTAATCGTCCATGAACGCATGGAACATCTCATGCACGATGGTGTTGTTGAACGTATTTACGTCTTCGCCCGAGCGCAAGAGCGTGAACTTGCCCGTAGACGAGTCGCGCACGGGATCGCCCCCCTTCTTCTTCGCCAGGCTCGACAGGTCGATGCCGATCATGTAGCAATACTTCGCGGTTCCATCGACGAGCACGGCATCGCCGTTGACGAAAGCGAGCGCCTCTTCGGCGGATTCGTGCTCTTGCTTGCCGTCTTTGTCGCCGTGCTTGTAGTACATGTACAGCCCGATGCGCGTGCCGATTTCTCCTTTGGCTGCGGCCGCATTGAATGCAGGGAACTTTTCGAGCAAGAGGTTTACCGCCTGGGGCTCGAGCCGATGAAGCACGAGATCGATGATGTATTCGAGGTCTTCGTCGGTGAAGGCCTTGCGGGCGGTCTGCGCGCAGTAGATGTCGATGAGGCTCAGCTGCCCGCCTGGGTTCGGATCGGTCGCTTTTTCGGCTTCAGCAGATGCGGGGGCGCCTTGCACGCCAGTGACGCTGGGTGCCGCGGCCGCGAAAAGGCTGCGCAGCGAAGCGGGCACGATATAGGTGATGCCGGTGGCCTCGTTGTACACCGAAACCGTATCGCCGTCGCCGAACAGCTTCACGAGGGAATCGGACAGCTTCACCGTGAAGTCGGAACCCGCGATCGAGTAGCCTTGCGGCACGTAGAAGGCGAGCGCGGGCAGGTAGCGTGCATCCTCTTGCGCGGTGGTTGCGAGCTGCATGTTCGAGCCGACCCATAACACGGGGATATCCCACGTCGCGCCCTCGGTCGTCGTCACGTTCGCCGTGTCATCGAGCGCTTTGCCCGCTTGGGGCGCCTCGACGCCGTCGATGGTGATTCCGCTCGCGGTTTGAGACGCAGGCGACGAGGAGTGGTTCTCC